>NZ_PJAP01000367.1:0-8133 GCF_002836795.1 Shewanella sp. 11B5
CGTTGGTAAGCTTTATGAATTTTACGATTTAAGGTCAACATTAAGGCCACCGAATGCTCGGCAACTGACTCAGGTGAATATGCTGGTACATTAACGACTTTCATACCGAGTCGCTCGGCAGCGATTAAATCAACATTATTGAAACCGGCACAACGCATGGCAATAATTTTTGTACCGCCTTTTGCCAACTCAACTAACACTTCTTCACATAAAGAGTCGTTGACGAACGCACACACAACTTCATAGCCTTCTGCTAATTTTACGTTTTGCATGCAAAGTCGGTAATCAAAGAATTCAATATCAACCTTAAAGGTTTCGTTAATACTATTGAAATGGCGGATGTCGTAAGGCTTTGCGCTAAAAAATCCAATTCTCATAAGGCTCCAAATGCGTTAATGGCGCTATCGCGATCGTTTACAACGATTTACCGCAATAGTCGCGCTCAAAACAGAAGTTAATTGTATGTGAATTAACAGTTATTGTCGTCAATATCACACGGGATAAAGATGAAATTGTGATCCAGGCTAGGCCTTGCGAATAGCAACAACAATAATCACTCTGCTGTATAGTTTGCTTGTAACGCCAATAAAAAAACAACTTATTGACGTTATAAACATCATCCATATCTTACCCATATCAACATGGATTCAGCCAAGTTATCTGGAGCCGCATTCACTATTCCTGTGATACCGCCAAAAGCTAAAATAACGAGTGTAGATTGCATTCTTACATCAACATATTCTCTTCTCACGATCCGCGAATACTCAAGAGAGAATTAACTTCTTAAGCTATACGAAAATTGCAAGAACACATGGCAAAGAATATCTATTTAAGGCGTTAACTTAATAAATTGAATAATCACTATTGAGAATGAGAAGAATTGCTGTACCCATCACTGTTTTCACGAGTTAACATTGCTAGTGTTATCGCAATGTTAATCTAACAACGAAACTATGAATCAGAAAAAAAACTTGCCAGTATCAGACCGTCGATTTTGGATTGAACGGATAAGCAAAACTGCACTCAGAGCACTACATATTATTGGTGTAGTGGGCAGTGGTGGTGGCATAATATTTAATCTTGAGTTATCTCTATGGTTGAATTATTGGCTTGTTGCAATCATATCCGGTGTATTACTAATGAGTTGGGAAATCATTAGAGATTGGCGCTGGCTGATACAACTCAAAGGAGTGTTAACCCTACTAAAAGTGATATTGCTAGGTTTTTTTATTCAAATAAGTCAGTGTCATTCTGAATTAGTCATCTTTATTATTTTATTATCTGTTATTGTATCTCACGGACCTGCTGGATTACGCCATTACTCGGTAGTTCATCGAAAAGTGATTCAGAGCAAAAAAGAAATAAAAGGCTAATACGCCACAACAGATGACTTTAAGGACATGGGATGTTCCCTTACCCAGATCAATATCGCGTTGCTATGCCGCCAATGACTACCGCTTTGATGGTAGTTTGGGCGTTGATGACTCATGCCATTTTTACTGATGCCAGTCCATTTTCACTTTATCCATTGTTAGCGCTATTTCCGACAGTTATTGGTGCGCATCTATATTTAATTTGGCAAGCAAAAGGCATGAGCCGTCTTGATCAATGCTTTTATGCGTTGGTACATATCCCACTCGCATTTGTAGTGTGGACATTCACCATCATGCACGTCAACGGTAATGCATTCTCTTAAATCGTTATTTTAGTCTCCCAGCAATACCATTCTATACTTGCACATCATAAGCCCTAGCGGTATCTTTGCCGCGAATTGACTCACGAGAGCAACTATGGCTGATTTCATTTACAACCCACCTACCACCCCTTGGTTAGATATTGTGTATCAAGACAAGGATATTCTGGTCGCAAACAAGCCCTCTGGACTACTTTCGGTTCCAGGAAGAGAAGCTATTTACCATGACAGTATTTATTCTCGAGTTTTAGCTGAACATCCAAATGCACAAATTGTGCACCGATTAGACATGGCAACCTCTGGAGTCATTGTCGTCGCACTACGGCGCAGTGCTGAACGAGAATTAAAACGTCAATTTCGTGATAGAGAAACAGCCAAAACCTATTTTGCTCGAGTGGCTGGTCATATGAAATCCAATATCTCGAAAGTCGATTTACCACTAATTTGTGATTGGCCTAATAGACCCAAACAAAAAGTCGACCACACAGTTGGTAAGCCTTCGGTGACGTTAGTTGAAGTCGTGAGCTATGGTGCTAAGTCTACATTAGTCAAACTCACTCCTATTACTGGACGCTCACATCAGCTTCGAGTTCATATGATGGCATTAGGCCACCCTATTCTGGGTGATGGATTTTATGCCGATCCTTTAGCAAAAAGCTTATCACCTAGATTACTCCTTCATGCAGCGGCATTATCGATAACTCATCCTTACTCTCAGCAAGTAATGCATTTTGAGTCACCCGTCACGTTCATGACTCCAACGGCTGATCAATAACAAAATTAAACATTGCTAATAACCATGTTAATTTTAGTAGCTATTATGCAATGAAAGTCGTAGATTTATAGCTAATTAATGGTTTATTAGGCTTTATACCGTGGATAGCTCATTTCAACGCGATGAATTAGACAATCATATTCTCACCGCACTTATGCAAGACGCCAGAACACCTTTTGCGGAACTGGCGAAACGTTTTAATGTCAGTGCTGGGACGATTCATGTTCGCGTTGAAAAAATGAAACAAGCTGGCATTATTACTGGTGCGCAAATTACCGTAAACCCCAAAGCGCTCGGTTATGATGTTTGCTGTTTTATCGGTATCAACTTGAAGAGTGCTGGCGATTATCCCGCTGCTATTGCCAAGCTAAATGAATTAGAAGAAGTAGTGGAAGCGTATTACACCACCGGAAATTACTCGGTATTTGTAAAGGTAATGTGCCAATCTATCGATGGATTGCAGCATGTGCTGATTAATCGTATTCAGTCTATTGATGAAATCCAGTCTACTGAAACACTTATTAGCCTACAAAATCCCATCGTAAGATCTGTAAAGCCATAGATCATGGAGGGCTAAGTAGCCCTCAAGCCCTGCATCAACCCCTAAATTGTCAACTCCCACTAGTGAATAACACAACGTCAATCACAAACCCGCACATACTTATTAACAATTGATTGCCAATTTTTTAAGTTACAGTGTTACTTTTGTTAAATCTTTGTGCTACAAATGCTACTGATGTGCCATAGAGTGCAGCAAAAAACCGAAAATATTATAAACACCATCACTTAATATTCATCGTGTTACAGCGATATCCCCCTCAAATTGAGTGGTGTCTAAAAACAAGGAAGAAGTTGTGAAGACAAAATTAGCCCTAGCCATTTCGGCAGCACTAATATCAAGTGCTACTTATGCAAATACTCAATATAGCTCTAACCATGCAGGCATTGAACTGCTTTCAACTGACCATAACAAAAAACCTGCAGTAAAAATTAACGATGTCAAAGCTCCTCAGCGTTATATCATTGAACTAGAATCACCAGCTGTTGCAAAATATCAAGGTGGTATTTCAACTTATGCCTCTACCGCTGTTAAAGATAAAAATAGCAAATTAGACATTCAATCAGCTCCAGTTAAGAGTTATGCGTCTCATCTTAAGGCCGAGCAAGCTGCATTTACAAAAGCCCTTTCAAAGGTTGCTTCAAATGCTAAAGTTGAGCGTCAATTTACAACATTATTTAACGGTGTCACGATTGTTGGCCAAGGGTTAACTGTTGAACAAATAATGGCTATTCCAGGAGTTATCTCTGTATATCCTGAAGCAGTGTACGAAATAAACATGGATGCTTCACATGAAATAATCAACAGTGAAGCTATGTGGAATGCTGTAGATGGCATGGAAAACGCTGGTAAAGGTATCCGAGTTGCCATTATTGATGGTGGTATTCGTCCTGAAAACCCAATGTTCTCAGGAGAAGGTTTTGAAGCGCCAACAGGTATGATGCCAACAGATGACTACTGTTCAACGGTTGATAGTTCATTTTGTAACGACAAACTGATTGTTGCACGTTGGTCGCAACCTACTTTCCAAGTCTGTCCAGATGAATACATGAGCCCACTAGGATTTGGTGGTCATGGTACTCACGTTGCTGGTACAGCGGTTGGTAACAAAGTAGAAACAACATTCCAAGGTGTTGACGTTACATTATCAGGCGTTGCTCCAGCTGCATATTTAATGGCTTACAAAGCACTTTATTCTAAAGCTGACTGTACTGGTGGCAGTGGTTCTAACATCATGTTAATGGAAGCATTAGAGCATGCTGTTAATGATGGCGCAGATGTCATTAACAATTCATGGGGTGGTGGCGCTGGCGCAGATCCTTCAAGTAGCCCATACAAAACGATGTTTGAAGCTGCCGAAGCTGCAGGCATTGTAGTGGTAAGTGCTGCGGGTAATGATGGTAATGCAGCAAAAACAGTAGGTTGCCCTGGTTGTATTGAGTCTGGTATCACAGTGGCTAACAGCACTACAGGTCGTTACTTCGCTAACAGCTTCAATACTGGTGGTGATGATTTGTTAGCGATTCCAGGTTCAGATACTGAAATTGATATGGACATCACAGGAACTGTTATTTCAGCACTCAATATTGATGCCGAAAACTTTGAAGGTTGTGAACCATTCGCTGCAGATTCATTTAAAGATGGTATAGCACTGATTTCACGTGGTACTTGTAACTTTAGCAATAAAGTAACTAACGCTGAAGCTGCTGGCGCAACTGCCGTTGTTGTTTATAACAACCGTGCTGGTGCACCAATCACCATGTCAGTGCCGGGTATTACCTTCCCTTCAGTTATGATCGGCCAAGATGACGCCATGGCGATTTTAGATTCAATGGGTGATACCGCAACTCAAGGTACTATTGGCGCTGACATTAAACGTATCATGGCAAGTGGTCTTGCAGATTCTATCAATGAATCTAGCTCTCGTGGTCCAAATGGTAATGAAAATATTCTCAAGCCAGACCTAGCTGCTCCAGGCACTAACATTTTATCGGCCTTCTCACCTGATGATGGTGGAGAAGACTTTAATATGATTTCTGGTACTAGTATGGCTAGTCCACATGTTGCAGGTGCAGCAGCGCTTTTAAGTCAGCTACATCCTACATGGTCAGCAACTGATATTAAGACCGCGCTAACATCTACATCTAAAATGGACGGCATCCTAGATGACGACTCATCAACACCAGCAACACCTTTTGCTATGGGTGCGGGTCGTATGGATTTAGATGCTGCAGCAAAAGCAGTGTTAACATTTGATAAGCCTTCTATAGCTGCAGATTCATGTGTTGGTATCTGTACCTTTACTCGTACGGTTTACAACAAGAGTGATGAAAAATCATCTTGGGCGCTTTCTGCAAGTTCTGGTACTGCAGGCCTAATGATTTCACCTTCAACACTTGAACTTGAAGCGGGTGCATCAGCAACCTTCACTGTCACTGTTGATTCAACATTTAGTGAATATGGTGACTGGATTTTCGGTAATGTCATGATTAGCAGCACTGAAGGAAAGCAAAATGCTCACCTTCCATTGGCTGTACTCGCTAAAGAATCAAGTGATTCATCATTAATATCAGCTTTTACAACCGACACTGATATTTCTGTTGCAGATCCTTTCACAATAAAATCTGTTGTGAATAACACTATGTTTGAAAACACGGTAACTCTGACGGCTACGACTCCTAAAGGCACTAAGCTTACATCAAAAGATGATGTATCTGTGGTCCTGAACGGCGCCTCGCAAAACGGACTATCAGTTGATGAAAACACGGGTGTTATCACTTGGGTTGGTTCAATGGATTTACCTGAAATGGTCACGACTAGTGGCACAGGTACATATCCTAATATTACCGCTCTTGGCTTAAGTCAAACACCTGCTTGTTTAGACGGTTGTGATGAAACTACATTTGTATTTACAGTTCCAGCTTATAAGTACAATGGACAAACTTATACAGCAATCACTATTTCGGATAACGGCATAGTCATTCCTGGTAATAGTTCAACTGCAGGCACTTATGCTAATAAAGAACTACCTGATAGCTCAAATCCAAATAATATCCTTGCACCATTCTGGTCAGATTTTGATTTAAGTGATGGTACAGTTGGCGATACTGGTGGTGGAGCAATCTCTCTTGGTGTCGTTAGCACTGGAACAGCTTCATTCTTAGTTGTTGAATGGAATGATGCGCAACTTTGGGGCGATCCTTCAGGTGATCAGTATAGCTTTAGCGTGTGGTTAAAAACTGGCGATACTGAAGAAGTCACATTCAATTATTACGATATTCCAGGTATGCCAGCTAACGTAACGATTGGCGCTGAAAACATCAGTGGTAGCATAGGTACAACCCATTACTATAATGGCGTAGGTACTTCTGTTACAAATGATGATTGGGTAGAAGTTAAATCAACTACAGCAGGTAGTGTTGAACTTGCTTATAAAGCAATGGTTACTGAGTTTAGCTTCGGCCAAGCTGACGCTCCTTCACTTGATGAAGATACTTCTATGGAAGGTAATGTATTAGATAATGATACTAAGCCAGACCAAAAAGTAGCTCGTACTCAAGTAACGGGTGATGGCATGACGGCTAAGGCTCAACGCTTAATCGATGTGTCTCCTGTTGGAAAATTAGACACTGTTGTTCTTGTTGATGAAGTGACTAATGGCGAACTGACGTTAGCAGCAGATGGTGCATTTACTTATACACCAACTGCAGACTTCACTGGCACCGATACATTCTCTTATACATCAACTGATGAAGAAGGGAATTTGAGTACGCCTACACAAGTTGTTATTACTGTTAATAACGTTAATGATGCCCCAACGGTTGCGCCTTCAGGAATGAATAGCGCTGGTGGATTCGTAGTAACAGCAAAAGCAAATGGTAAAGACATCGATGGTGATGCTTTAACTTATAATTGGGTTCAAACTGGTGGTAAGAGTGTTAGCTTTACTAACGGTGGTCCATCAATTCTGTTTACTGCTCCAGTTGGTGATGACACCTTCACTTTCACAGTAACCGCATCTGACGGTGAGCTGACAAGTGCACCGGGTACAGCAACCATTAATGTCACCGAAGAAGTAGAGCAATCTTCTGGTGGTTCTATGGGTTGGTTAACTGCACTATTACTTCCATTAGCTGCATTACGTCGTCGTAAGCACTCATAATAGTAATCATTAATTTGGCATTGCCAAATTAATGTAAGAAAAAACCAGCTGTTCTCAGCTGGTTTTTTTATGGGATAAAAATATGAAACTAGGTAGCGTTAGTTATTCATTTTCATCCGATTCATCAGCATGAGCAGAAGCTTCAAACTGCTCTACATTCGCCAATTTCCCAAACCAGAAATCTGAACTCACCATCTTAAACTGACGAGATAAACCTTCACTTGATACTAATTCTAGCTTCCACAATATCCCTAAGGCTTCTGGAAATTGCGTACCGGTAATTTGGTCTTCATATAATCGATGTAAGAGCGCATCGGGAGATAGCCCAGATGCGAGAAGACGTACCATTGATGCATGTAATGACTCATCAAAAATAGTTAGCTCTGCTGCGTCAGCTGCTGTGACATTAACCATAAACTCAACACCAGTAGGCTCGGCAAAAACACCATTAAATGCTTCTCTCAATAAGGCATAAGCGCTAAAAAAACCTTCATGGAGCAAGCAATCAGAATATTCTTCCCACATTCTGTCACCGATCATGTCATTACTTAATTGATCAATTTTCCCTTCAGTCAATTCACTGAATAAATGCGTCAAGACGATTTTAGCGGCTTCATTGGCCTCTAAATCATTTAGAGACATCATGCACATTTCTCTAAGTTCAGTAGCCTCCATTCCTTCTAGGCCATCATCTAAGCCCATAATAGCCATCAACTGAAGGTAGTCTTCATTTGACCAAGCATTCGGGATCTTATTGATTTTACGAAAAGAACCAATTTGAACATTAAATTGTGCTTGCATGGAAACTCCTTCTTATAAGCGTCAAAAGTGACGAAGACAGGTCAAACTAATACCCAACATGTACAATCGCAATACTGTATACGTGCAAAAACAAACCATGTCGTATCGATAGAGAACTAAATAAATATAAAGACATGATTCAT
>NZ_PJAP01000027.1:0-1497 GCF_002836795.1 Shewanella sp. 11B5
TGTTTAAGGCCGAAAGACAACGATTGGCGATAGTCACTTCAACCATAAAGCCGCTATCTGATGGCGTTATTTGAATGTCATGTACGTCATGATCGTATTGGATAATGGCTTCGGCAAATAAAAAACCAATCGCAAAATCTTCAATATCATCAGGGGTGACCATCATCATAGCATAGTTAATCCCGTTAATATTAATGGCGGCAGCCGCTTCCTCTACCAGATGTTCAATGGGTGGCAACCATTTGTATGAAGCATTCATGTGTATAGACTCAAAACTTGACGTGGATCACAGTTTAGGGGGCGCTAATACACAAAGCCAATCAAACAAATTTATGCGGTGATAGTTTTTATCTATTAATATGGTGGAATTGATAGGCAGACTTTGAAGGGCGTATGAACCTGAGGCAGTTACATTATTTTTATGAATTAGCGCAGTTTAAGCATTTTGCTAAAGCAGCCAAAGCTTGCCATATTACCCAGCCTACTTTGTCTGCCAGTATAACCGCGTTGGAAAAAAGTTTTGGTACCGAGCTAGTGGTGCGCGGCAGTCAGTTTGTTGCGTTAACCGATGCTGGACAGATTGTATTGAGCTATGCAGAAAAAATGCTGTTAGATCAAGCGGCGCTAAAACAAGAGTTGAGTGTGTTTAGTGGGCCATTAATCGGCTCTTTGAGGATTGGCATTGTGCCGCAGTCGAGTGTCGATATTATGCCGATAATTAAAGCATTCAATGAGCTGCACCCTAATATTGCCGTGACGCTTTTAGTGACCACCAATGAAAAGCTAATTGAGCAACTGACTTTGCATCAAATTGATATCGGTCTAGGGTTTGATGAAAACCTTACTGAGGCGAATCGTCGCACGTTTCATTTTTATCCGCAGATTGATAATGATATGGCGGTATTATCAACCCAAGCCCTCGTTAATCAACTCGATAGTACTACGCTAAGAGATAACCGATTAACCCTTAATACTTTGCAACGTTTACCATTGGTGTTGTTAAGCCAAAATATGCAGTTTAGGCAATACATTGATAATGCGATGGCAAAAACGGATTTACGCTTTAATGTGGTGTTAGAAACCGATTCGTTATTTCATCTAGTCAGCGCGGTAAAACACAATATTGGCTACGCGATTGTCAGCAGCGGTATTGCAAAATCGGCTCAGCAGTTATTCAATCTGCATTACCGACAACTGCAAGGTATTGAATCGGGTAATACCATGTTTATTACCCGCAAATACAGTGTTTCACCTGCGATGCGCGAATTTGTGAGTCTGATTGAAATGGGGTAATTTTTGCAGGTGTTTTGCCGTTAAAGCATCATGCTAGCAAGTTCAGATAGGCGTGGATGTTGTTAATATCGCATCGTTCAACTTGGCTGGTGGCATCTTAACGGCAGCAAAGATAACACCTGTTAATGACAACGCTGCTTTTTGGGTGTCATAGCTGTCCTAAAAATAGCTGTCCTAAAATTGATGTCTTAAATGATTGCAACT
>NZ_PJAP01000028.1:0-1491 GCF_002836795.1 Shewanella sp. 11B5
ATAATTTAGTGGTTTCATACACATCAGCGACTGACTGAGTGGTGAATAAACCAGAAAAACTAATCGATTCAGGGTCAACGCCATGTGTTGCAGCAACACCTTTTTCATAACTGTTGACCAGATACTGCAGCATTTTTTGTTGTTCTGTTTCAAGCTGCTGAGTTTCAAAATCTAACTTTAACAGACCATAGGTTGTTGACGGAGCAATACCACGGCCTAACGAGTCTTGAATAAGATCGGTAGTCACATAGATATAAGACTGGCCAGCCTTTAATGGTTTAATCGGTACTATGGCAACTTTATTGCCTGATGCTTTTGATACGAAGTCAACGCCAAATTGAAGCTCTTCACCTACTTTACAGGCTGAAACTGAAGGCGCTGATTTACACTCAGCATCACTTGATAATGCTCCGCCGACAGTCGCTTCAAACATGCGTACTGCACCAGGTTGAAACACAGAAGCGGCATCCAACGTTAATGCATTGCCCTGTAAATCATTAGCAAGTTCGACAGTGATTGAAATAGGAGAACTCGTTGACCAGCCGTCTAATGCGCCTAATGCCAGCTGAGGGTTAACATAATCTATGCCATCCTCACCAGGTATATTTAATGTGCCATCGGTTGTGCCACTAAAAAGTAAATCGTTTGGTAATGGTAATTTGCTATTAGCCGGATCAAACTGCATATGTGAAACAGGTACTAACGGCTCAGCATTATCTACTGCTTCGTTAAAACTGTCACCACCACATGCTGTCAAGCCAAGAGCAGATGTTATTGCAACACCCAAAATGAGTCTTTTCATCTTTTTTCCCCAAATCTTGTTTTAATAATTTTGTTTTCCCCAAGAATTGGTCACAATAGTCCTATCATGCGACCATAAGGACTTATGTTAGTCCTTAACTATTCTCAAGTTAACGTAAAATTATTGAGTTAGCTACAAGTTTGTTACATGCAAATGACCTATTCACATACAATTATTAATCATTTGTTTCAAACGGTCGTTTATTTTTTATCCGGTACTAGATTTGACGGGCGATTGCGCTAAGAGGAAATAATCAATCATGTTGGAATATCAAGCTGCAAAAGATTTACTCAATAACAAAACAATCTTGGTTACGGGCGCTGGAGACGGTATTGGTCGTGCAGCATCAATCGAATTTGCCAAACACGGCGCAACGGTAATTTTACTCGGTAAAACCGTTAAAAAACTCGAAAATGTATACGATGAAATTGTTAATGCCGGTTATCCAAAGCCAGCCATTGTGCCGTTAGATATGAAAGGCGCGACCGAACAGAATTATATTGATATGGCAGACACCATTGCCGAACAGTTTGGTCATTTAGATGGTTTATTGCATAACGCATCTCAGTTGGGGGCATTAGGTCCATTTGAACATATCGATTTAACCTCGCTTGAAACCATTTTAAAGGTTAATGTCACGGCTCAAGCCATCATGACCAAGTCATTATTGCCTATTATGCGTAAAGCCG
>NZ_PJAP01000029.1:0-1488 GCF_002836795.1 Shewanella sp. 11B5
AATCGATGATTTTTCATTTGATATTATAATTAATGACTTCAGCATTACAGACTTCAGCAAAAAAGTGATCTGTCATTATCAGGCATCCAGCTTAACCAAAGAGCAGAGAAATTTTCTGGTTGTCGCAACAGAGTTGGGTGCATGGGTTGAGCCGCTTGTCAGTTATTTAGATGGACGTTTAGGCTATACAGAAGTACGCCTGTTACATAGCAGCTACTTTTTGCACCAAAAAGCTTTTTCAATTTTGTCGACAAAGCGCACTCAATTAGCAAAAAGAGTAGTGGACATTGTCGCCGCACTATTACTTTCAATTGTGGCATTGCCAATTGCAATATTAACGGCCATAGCCATAAAGTTAGAAAGTCCAGGTAATGTGTTTTATAAACAAAAACGCACCGGCCAATACAATATCGAATTTGAAGTGATCAAATTTAGATCCATGCGAAATGATGCTGAAAGCTCAGGTGCAAAATGGGCTTCTAAAAATGACGCTCGAGTGACTAAAGTCGGTCAATTTATTCGTAAAACGCGTATTGATGAACTACCGCAAATCTTAAACATTCTCAAAGGGGAGATGTCGATAGTTGGTCCGCGTCCCGAAAGAGAATTTTTCATCAATACACTAGAGAAAGAAATTCCATACTATCGTTTTCGTCATGCAGTTAAGCCCGGAGTTACTGGCTTAGCACAGGTGCGCTACCCATATGGCGACTCTATTGAAGATGCTGTCTGGAAACATAAATACGATATTTTTTATATAAAACACCATAGTACCAGGTTAGATATCAAAATTTTATTCCGAACAGTAAGAGTGGTTCTCTTTGGAATGGGCAGATAGTTTTCGATTTGGTAAATAGATAAAAGAGACATATTGTGAAAATTCTTATTACAGGTGGTGCAGGGTTTATTGGTTCTGCAGTTGTTCGTCACATCATCGCTAACACTCAAGACAGTGTTATCAATGTCGATAAACTCACTTATGCGGGTAACCTCGAATCGCTAGCAACAGTTAACGACAATGCTCGTTACCATTTTGAACAGGTTGATATTTGCGATCATGCAGAGTTAAATCGTGTTTTTGCTACTTATCAACCAGATGCTGTAATGCACCTAGCAGCAGAAAGCCACGTTGATCGCTCAATTACAGGTCCGTCTGATTTTATCCAAACCAATATTGTCGGTACATATACCTTACTTGAGGCAACGAGAGAATATTGGAATACACTAACGCCAGAAGCTAAACTGGCATTTCGTTTTCATCATATTTCAACCGATGAAGTGTATGGTGATCTCCCTCATCCAGATGAAGTTTCAGCAACAACTCATTTACCTTTGTTTACTGAAACCACAGCTTATGCGCCAAGCAGCCCATATTCAGCGTCAAAAGCATCAAGCGATCATCTTGTTCGAGCTTGGTTACGCACTTATGGATTACCAACAGTGATCACTAATTGTTCTAATAACTATGGTCCTTACCATTTCCCAGAA
>NZ_PJAP01000030.1:0-1487 GCF_002836795.1 Shewanella sp. 11B5
CTTGGTTTAATGACCCCAAGTGACCATAAATCGGCCCTAGTAAACCGCGCTTTTTAAGTTCGATAAACTCTTCGTCGCTTAATGCATTTAATTTAGCTTCATCAATAAGGTATAAACCATTGATATTGCGTTTCTCTCCGGCGACATCAACAGTAAGAGTCTGATTAATCAGCAGCCCTTTTTCATCTAAAAAACCTAAAATACCGCGAGTAGCTTGGTCTTGTTCATAATGGCTAATCAACGCTTGCTTACGCGCTTCTAAAAACGGGGTTTCTTTACCGTCTTCAAACAATGCTTGGCCGTCTGTTTTAGTCACTTCTTTGGCATCTTCGCGAATACCAATCCAGACTTTATCTTTAACGTCTGGGTTAACCACTAAACCAAGAGGATAGTCACGAACAACTGCGGGGATATACAAACCTTGCCACTTACCGTCTTTTACACTTAGATTCTGACCAGGTTTTAGGCCTAACATTGCAACTGATTGAAATTCGTTAGTATCACTGTTTTTAACAAATACGATTGGATACTCAGTGGCAGCACGATTAATTTCATGCAAAGTAACCGGCACGATGTGCTGCTCCGCCACGTGTGAAAAGTCACTTGGAGTCAGTTTTAAATCACCATGCTTGGTTTGTTCTAATAATGTAATCTGGTTGGGCATCTTGGCTCCTTGAAGCACTGATTATCTTCTATGGTATAAGTACAACATCATTGTCATACGTTACGTTAACAAATAATTAATAACTGAAACTACCAAGTTAAATCTTAAATTCAAGTAGATTTAAGTTAAATTGTGTCAATAAACGTCAAATGGCCAATTCTTGTGCAAAATAGGCTTTATGTTTAACAAAGCCTATTTGTTTATGTTGATAGTCGCTCAACTCTCTAGGTGAGCACTCGCCTAATGTAACTTGAGCTTTGGACGTTGCCAGCGCAGTAATTTTTGGGCAATACGATATACAGATGCCGAGAACCAGCCATACAAGCTAGCCAAATGACGCTGATACAGAGAAATGTACATCAAACGTGCAACATGTCCTTCAACAAAAAAATCGCCTGAACGTAGGCTTCCCATTAAGTTGCCAACCGCCGAAAATCGACTCAGTGATACCAGTGATCCATAGTCTTTATAAACGAAAGGCTTTTCTGGCTGCTGTTTCATCTTCAAACAAATATTGGCATAAAGGCGATCGGCCATTTGGGCTGCGGCTTGGGCTCTTGGTGGTACCGGCTTACCTGATGGTAAAATTAATTGAGCACAGTCGCCTAAAGCGTAAATATCATCGATGCCTTTTACACGCATACAGTCATCTACATCAATTTGATTACGGGGAGTAACGGGAAGTTGAGTGAAGTTTTCAAATACTTTCGGACCTTTGACACCTGCTGCCCACACCTTGATATTTGCTTTAATCGTCTCGCCTGTCGCAGTAACAAAGCCTTCTTTGGTCACTTCTTTAACCTGCACACCTAAATGCAATTTA
>NZ_PJAP01000031.1:0-1486 GCF_002836795.1 Shewanella sp. 11B5
TGGCAAGCATCACAAAAGCCCAGATAAGTAGCAATTTCCCCACTGTGCCCCAGCTTTGTGCCTGAACTGCTAATCCTGCGACCACCAGACCCAGACCCACGTTGTCGGCTTTGGTCAAAGCATGCAAGCGAGTGTATACATCTGGAAATCGCAATAAGCCCAGAGTGCCTGCTAAGAAGAAGGCGCCCCCAGTGAAGAGTAGGATGCTGGATAGGACATTAATGAGTGTCATGCTTTGTCTCCTTATCGCCCCAGACTCGCCGGACAAAGGTTACCGCGGTTACCGCAGCAAGTAAGGCGAATACTAATGCCACATCATGAAGAGCTGGTTTGTCTGTCGCTTGAGCCAGTAATAACATTACCGCCACTGATGTGGTGCCAAATAACTGTGCCGTTAACATGCGATCAGCTGCCGTGGGGCCGCGTAACACCCTCCACACTCCAACAATGAGGTTCAGTAAAAGGAACAAAGCCAGTGAGACATATAGAGTTTGCATACGGATTTAATCGTCCAATTTAGCTGGCGTTTTAAGGCCTAGTGGTTTGATTGCGTTTAGGAAGCAATTAATCTGATTCAGGATTGATTCCGCAGTACTCCCCATAATAAAGCCATATACATCTAATACATTCCAGCTCTTGCACGCCAACTTCGTTGTTTCCAGCAGGCAAACCCTTTCATAAAATATTTTCATTGCATTTATCTCCTTTTCCATCGTGCAAAGAGATATTGAACATTTTGGCAACTATTTTTTCTAACGTCATTAGTTCCGACAACACATTTTTTCGTGTATCAAGCACATGAACTTTTAAATGGTTTTTCCCCAAATTGACACTCAATGTACCAGGTAGCAGACTGACCGTATTAGCCATAAATACACGGGATATTCCTGGTGGCAGACGTAAGGGGAAATCAATTAGGCCCGGGGCTATGGGAATTTTTGGATTTAATGCGCACCACGCTACATTGGCACCACCACGAAGTGAGTTCCAAATAAAAAAAGGCACGAAGCGTACAGAGTGAATCACCGAGCAGGAAAAAGGAGATACCAGTACCATACTTATCAACGTAGCAACGAGCACTATCGGAGCGCCAACCAACCATGAGTTTACTGACCCCTCAGTAAGCATTACCCACATAAAGGCAAAAGCAACCACACGAAACCATGCTATTCGAAAATGAATATTCATCAAATCGTTCAACCAGCTTTTACTTGATAATCTACTCATCATTTATCCCCTAGAATCATTTCGTTATATAGTGTTATACATCCATATACGGCATCATTATCAGGAGCAACCCTTACTTCTCCTAACCAGCGACAGCAGCCAATCTATGAACTGCTAATTTACTAAATATGCTATGTAAAATGCTCGATTATTCATGGTGGCGCAATTATTTATCGTTCTCCACACAAAGTGTAGATGGTGATCCCGTTTAGTTCGTAGTATTTCTGAATGGGTACAATTGGACTCCACCAAAAGTGAA
>NZ_PJAP01000032.1:0-1485 GCF_002836795.1 Shewanella sp. 11B5
CTTTATCCCAAACGACTCAACAGAAAATAAACCAACTAGCGAATGGTAAAAGCCTAGCGCAAATGTCGACTTGGGCAGATAAAATCAGTTCCGTTAAAACTTAAGATCGCGCTGCGCAACGGTATTACATTTAAATTAAAGACGATGAAAGGTGGAAAACGGTTAAATGTAACCCAAATGGCGGTATCATCGAAAGTTTACCGCGATTTGGAAAACATTAAGGCTTGCCGAAAAACTCAACGCTATTTTTACCTAGTACTATTGTTAACTAGCTCTAATGTTAACAGGGCCATCCGCAATATTTTACCCTGATAAAAAGCCAGTGACATCTATCACTGGCTTTCATATGCATTTAACTCGCTTTGATTAACCCATTTGGCTTAACTTATGAGCAACAGCCTTTCTCTTTATTGCCTTTTGGGATCATGTCCCACAAGACTTTGGCCATTAACACCGCCAGCACGATACCTGATATAGCTACTACACCTTGCGGTAATAAAGCATGCTCTTCGCCAATCTGCGGCATCACTTCAAAACCAAATGTATCCACTAAGTAATTAACTAGTACACCAAAAACTAACGCCACACCGATAACGCCACCTAAGTAACCATATAGTGCACGCTTGCCTAACTCTTTAGTCACCACGCCTAAGGTTGCAATATTGGTTGCAGGGCCTGCCATCATAAATACCAGTACTGCGCCAGGTGACACCCCTGCCAATAACAAACCGGCAGCAATCGGTGTTGAAGCAGTGGCACAGATATACATTGGGATCGACACCAATACCATCACTAGCATCGCCAGAATGCCGTCGCCCCATTTAACTAAAAAGTCAGCTGGTACATAAGTCTGCACGATGGCGGCAAAAAATAACCCGACTAGTAACCACAAGGTAGTGTCTTTCACCAAATCCGTTGCCGCGTAATGCAAACCCGATAACACACGGCTGAATACACTGTTGTGCTTCAACTCTGTTGCCATATCTTGAGTCGATGCACAGCAGCTTGCTTCATCACTACTTTCACTTGTTGCAGGGTTTACTGTCGTTGCTGTGCTGCAACAGCTTGTCGATATCGCTTCGACCTTTGGCTCAGCTTTGCTACTGCAGCAACTTGATGTAACGGTTGCAGCTGGTGTTTCGTCTTTTATTAGGTCATCTTTTGCTTTTGTGCTGCAACAGGCAGCAGGTGCAGACTCGGCTGGTTTATCCGCAGCTTTACTACTACAGCAACTGCTTTGCTTTACTTGCGAACGGCTGCCACCGATTGATTGCGCTGCTGTCATCGGGCTCAATATCGATCCTGAATTAACTGACTCTGATTTAATCGCTGTCATTTTCACGCCAGCATTTTGCATAGTCCTCGTGGTTGTTTTACCTGTAGATGTCGTTTCAGAGCTAGCGTCTGAGCTAGCAGTTGATTTGGATCCACAGCATGATAATACCGGCTTGGCACTCGCTGATGAATCTGTGGCCGTTTTCGCTT
>NZ_PJAP01000033.1:0-1484 GCF_002836795.1 Shewanella sp. 11B5
TTTGCATGTGTCAGTAGCCACACATTATGGATATGTGGATTACGTTTATAATCCAGCGGTAAACATAAATGGTCGATATTAGTCACGTCGATACCAGCTTGGTTCAACGCTTCGATATCCATTTTAAATTTACGTTTGTTATTTGAGAAAATAAGCTCGCCATTTGGAGAAAGCAACTTAATTAACCCGCCCAACATCTCTGCATGGTCGCGTTGCACATCCCAACTGTCTTCCATACGTTTTGAATTTGAAAACGTCGGTGGGTCGATAAAAATGAGTTCATATTTTTGATGACTATTATCTTTTATCCACTGCAAACAGTCTGCCTGAATAAAATCGTATTTAGCACCAGACAAACCATTTAAGGCAAAGTTTTCTTTGGCCCAATTGATGTAGGTATTAGACATGTCGATGGTGGTAACTGATTTAGCTCCGCCAATCGCAGCATGGACTGATGCAGACCCCGTGTAAGCGAATAAATTGAGGACATTTTTGCCTTTAGCTTTATCGCCAACCAATTTACGTGTAACACGGTGATCGAGAAACAAACCAGTATCGAGATAACCGGTTAAGTTAAGTTTAAATTTAGCACCATATTCTTCAGTGATAACTTCTACTTTACGTTCGTCAATTTTTTGATACTGGTTAGCACCCTTCTGACGTTCACGAGTTTTCAAGGTGATACGATCAGGATGAATCCCTAAGGCACCTGGCAACGCTAATAGCACATCACTAATACGGCGTTTGGTCACCGCTTCAGGAATAGTTGCTGGAGCTGAATATTCTTGAATAACAACATAATCGACGTATCTATCAATGGCGACGTTGTATTCAGGTAAATCAGCATCATATAAACGATAACTGTCTATGCGCTCTTTTTTAGCCCATTTCTCAAACTGTTTAACATTCTTTTTAATACGATTCGCAAATGCTGGCGCAATGTCGATAATATCAACACCTTCAGGCAATTCAGGCACGTCGCGGCGGGTACTGTTGGCGTGTAAGGTATAAATGTTAAAAGCACATTCTAATGCGCCGTTGAACATTTTCATCTGCTTATCAGCTTTTAGTTTAAGCGATGATATAAGTTCAACATCACTGCACAACATAGCTATTTTCCAGCCACCAAACTCTTTTTTAAACTTATCACCGAGTTGGTAATAAAGTTGTAAAAGCTCGGTCACATTACCCAAACGCTCACCGTAAGGCGGGTTAGAAATCAAAAAGCCTTCACTTACAGGAGGTGTTACATCGAGCGCATCTGACACACTAAATTCAATTAATTCAGCAACACCAGCATTCTCAGCATTACGCTTAGCGATAGAAATCAGGTGAGGTTCGATGTCTGAACCGTAAAATTTAAGCTTACAACGCGTTTTGCCCAATGTTGCACGCGCTTGAGCTTCGTCAAAAATAACCTGCCACATTGCTTTATTGTGACTCTGCCAATTTTCGAAACCAAATTTCTCACGTTTTAGTCCAGG
>NZ_PJAP01000034.1:0-1480 GCF_002836795.1 Shewanella sp. 11B5
TATATTGATATTGTTTGGTTTATTTCTTTATTTACATTTAATGCGGACACTTTTAACGTGCAATTTACGTTTTTTATTTGAGTGTAAGAGTCATTAAATTGCTTTACTTCAAAGACATAGAAAACGTAGGATGATATTAATCAATAACTTAAACGGGCGGCTTTATCGGTCGAGCCGTTCAATAAGCTGTTATAACTCCAAAAGGATTTGCGTTGAAATTTGGCCTTAAAGTCTTAGCAATAATTATTCTGATACCGACTTTATTCATTGGCGGGCTATCAGCTTATTGGTGGTTGACGTACATCGACGAAGATATAGTTGCAGGCAGCGCATATGGTTTTACGATTGGTAGTACCAAGGAAGAAGTTATAGTCGATTTTCAATCTTTAAGAGTTAAATATCCTGAATCCCATATTTATATACGTTACGGTAATAGAGCAGGAGATAACCTCTCAATTCCTGCTGTTCTTAAGTCGAAGTCTCAAATATACGAATATGACAAATGGAATATACTTCTCGACGGTAAATATGAGTTTTTTAACTCAATAGACTTAAAATTTGAATCTGGAAAGCTAGTGAAAATTAATAGGCATAGGCAAAATTTTGAAATATAACATGGCCACCCATCTCAAGTGGATAAATAACGAACACTCAACTACGCTTTATTTACCCTTCCTAAATGGTATTTGAAGATGGCCAGACCAAGACAAACAATCGTTAGTTTAGAAGATACGCCTTATTATCACTGCTGTTCACGTGTGGTGCGTAAGGCTTTTCTGTGTGGTATCGATAATTCAACAGGTGAGAATTTTGAGCATCGGCGTGAATGGGTTGATTCACGCATCCTTGAACTTGCCACCATTTTTGCCATTGATATCTGCGCCTACGCAGTGATGAGCAATCACTTACATGTCGTTGTTAAAGTCAATGCAGCTAGAGTGAAACACTGGTCAGATAAAGACGTGTTGGTTCAGTGGCACAAAGGCTTTAAAGGGACATTACTGACGCAGAAGTTTGTTAATGGTGAAGACCTAAACGAATTTGAACGTAAAACAGTGAATGATTGTATAACCCAATACCGACAACGCTTGGTTGATATCAGTTGGTTTATGCGCTCTTTGAGTGAGCCGATTGCTCGAATGGCCAACAAAGAAGATAAGTGCACAGGTCGCTTCTGGGAAGGAAGATTCAAATCCCAAGCCTTATTAGATGAAGCCGCAGTATTAGCCTGTATGGCTTATGTCGACTTGAATCCTATCCGTGCCCAAATGGCCACCACACCAGAAACCTCAGACTACACCAGCATTCAACGCCGAATAAATTCAGCGATAAAAGGTGAACAACCAACAGCGTTATTGCCTTTTGTGGGTAATGAATGCCTAAACATGCCAAATGGGCTGATGTTCAGTGTGAAGGATTACATTGTGCTTGTTGAAGATACTGGGCGAGTTATACGGGAGGATAAACGGGGTGCAATTAG
>NZ_PJAP01000035.1:0-1477 GCF_002836795.1 Shewanella sp. 11B5
CAACTTATGCGATGACCCAACTTACTTTGCCAGACTGGCCACCATTATTACTCGGTGCCCTTCGTGCGCTGCCTGCAGGACTGATTCTACTGGCGATTAAACCAAGCCTACCGCAAAAAACCGACTGGTCTATTTTAATTAAACTCGGTGCCATTAACATTGCGGTGTTTTTCAGTTTGATTTTTATCATGGCACTGACACTGCCATCGGCTATTTCTGGCATCGGGATGATTTCAGTGCCGGTATTCGCGATGTTATTTCATTGGATAGTCAGTAAAAAAAGACCTAACCTTCTGCAAGCACTTTCTGGTGCGGTGTTAATTGGCTTAGCTTGGATGCTGTTTGACCCAAGCTCAATCAGCTTAAACCCCATAGGATTAGTCGCAATGCTTGCCGCAATTAGCTGCATTATTATCGGTAGCACAATGACCAAAGCGTTAGGGTCGCGCATTCATTGGTGGACCATACTCACCTGGCAGTTGATTATCGGCGGCACATTACTGTTAGTTGTTGCGGGTATTCAGGCACTCTTTTCGCCACAGCAATATATCGATGTGGTCAGCCAATTTAGTCTGACTAATGGCTTTGGTATAAGCTGGATAATCTTGCTTAATACCGTACTGGGTTACAGTATGTATGTGTGGTTACTGCAACGCATGTCTGTGGTCGACTTTACTTTTGGTGGCATTGCCAACCCAATAGCGGGCATCGTCTGTGGCCTAGTATTAATGGGCGAGTCATACACCGCACACCAATATTTATTGATGAGCGGGATGATTTTTGCCTCTATCGCGCCAACATTAATTCAGCTACTGCGCCCAAAAAAGCTCAGTACTACCGCAAGCGATTAACTGAGCCTATGGGCGAGTCATTGAGCTAATAACTACAGCAGAGCTCTTAACTGATTGAGTGCATCTACAGAGAAGCCTTGGTCATAAAAGTAAATCACTGTACCTTGCTCATTGAGCAGCACGACTCGAGTATTATTGGGATTTTCATTACCGGTAAAGGCTTGTACTTGGTCGCCATCTTTATAGATGGTGACCACACCTTTCCATAATGGTTTAGGTATGCCTGCACGCATGCCATTATTAATCAGAGGACTGAACATTCTAGGAAACAACCCCTGTATGGTCGGCACTTCATATACCGCCACTTGAGTTTGGGTCATGTCTAGGCCAATCAGCCAGCGATCAATATCAAACTGTGAATCTTGCTTGTAACCAATCAACAATAGCGACATTTTACCTTGTAAATCCTCAGGTAAAGCCATCGACTCTTCTTCAAGCGTTTGCCCTACTACCGAGGGAAATGCTTGTCCTGTAATAGCCTGATTGGGGTAACTGGTGCTACAAGCACTTAGCAATAAAGCCGCAATAACCATTAAAATACGCATCTGTAATCCTTGTTGATAAATAACCTATCCAGTTGTACGCAAGCAAACAGCAAATGGATTGCTTGTTGCCAAATTCAGATA
>NZ_PJAP01000036.1:0-1474 GCF_002836795.1 Shewanella sp. 11B5
TCGCCACTTTGCCGCCATTAGGCAAAGAAAAAGGGTTAGCCTTTCGGCTAACCCTTTGTTTTAATTGGTGGAGGCGGCGGGACTTGAACCCGCGTCCAGAAAGCCTACATCCTCGGCACTACATGTTTAGTCTCTCTTTTATTTAACCAAGCAGTCTCCGAAAGACAGGATGCTACTTGGTGAGTCCGGTACTGTTTCGCGGTTCACCCCCGGACGGAGTTCCCTCGCTAGCACACTGTAATATGACCATCAGAATCCACTGTCCACGTGCGAAACGTGTGGTTGATGGCTAGCTAGCCTAAGCTGCTAGAGAGTAGTTAGAGTCGTTTGCAACTATAACGGTGCGGCTTTTTACGAGGCCAACCGCCCCTCGACATGCTCCTTGGGTTTCGTGAATCCTGTCGAATCCAGAATCGCCCCCAATTGAGTTAACTATAACGCTTTGTTAGATGAATACCTAGTATCCATTAACAAAATATAATCGTTTGTTCACTATCTGTTCGTTATAGGCCTGTGTTCAATAACAACTTATCAATTTTAATCGTTTCAGTGGCCTATCAACGAGATTAAGCGTTTTCTTTGTCTTTTTTCATCACACGAGCTTTTTCAATTTTCCACTCGCGTTCTTTGGTGTCTTCACGTTTGTCGTGATCTTTTTTACCTTTACCTAAGCCAATTTCGACTTTTACCCAGGCACCTTTGCGCCAGTACATTGATAATGGTACCAAGGTGTAGCCTTGACGTTCAATTAGGCCGGCAAGTTTGTCAATTTCACTGCGCTTTAATAGCAGTTTTTTGGTTCTGATTGGATCACATATTACATGGGTTGAAGCGGTATTAAGTGGTTGAATAGTACAACCATGCATAAAGGCTTCACCCTCTTTAATATAGACATAACAATCAGATAAATTTACTTTACCCATGCGAATGGACTTAACTTCCCAGCCCATAAGTTGTAATCCCGCTTCGATTTTGTCTTCTATGCGGTATTCAAAGGTCGCGCGTTTATTGCGTGCGATGCTCGCTGAGGCGTTTGCTGATTTCTTTTTTACCATATTATTACCGTTCTGATTGCCGTTATTGACCTGAAGGATGGTGCTGGACAACCCGCAGTGAGCCCATTTGATAAACTCTATTATGCTAATACTATTAACTAATAGATATGGGGGAGATTTTTGATATTTCAACGATTATACCCAGTTTCTTGGTGATTGTGTTATTTCCAACGTGATTTAACGCTCTTGGAGATGCCTTTTTTATTTAACGTGATAAAATCGCACTATTGTATTAACGATAGTGATGTCAGATGCCCAAGATTTCCAAAAGTATGCTGGTTAGATTTAGTGCCTTACAGATGTATGATTTAGTCAATGATGTTGAATCGTATCATGCTTTTCTACCGGGCTGTGTCGGTGGTAAGGTGCTTGAGTTTGATGGTCAAACTATGGTGGCATCGGTTGATGTCAGTAAGGCG
>NZ_PJAP01000368.1:0-8119 GCF_002836795.1 Shewanella sp. 11B5
TAAATAATTAAGATAAAAACTATTTTATTCATTCACTTATAAATTTGTAGGTGATCTTTTATCTTATAAAGAGCTTGTGTGTTCCGGGTTGTGACATGCACCAAATTGGTGCATTATAATGGTGCAACCCAATACTAGGACGGCTAATGGACACAAATAACCTTCTCAATCACTTAGTCACCGCAGTGCTCGTTATTAATAACGAGCTCAAGCCGAGCTATGCTAATGCCGCGGCCGCACAATTATTGGGAGTAGGTAACTATAAGCTGCTTGAACAAACGCTTCCCGAGCTCTATCAACTGATGGGAGTTGAGCCACAATTACTCCGCGATGCGATTAATGCGGGCCAGGGACTTACAGTGAATACCGCAGCATTAATTACCCTAGACGGCCAACATCACACCATTGATATTACCTTGGTGCCTATTGAAAATGACAATAACCTCAGCATCTTAGAATTACGCCAAGTAGACCAACAACGCCGTATTCATCAGCAGCTTAATATGGACGCCCAACAGCAAGCAGCACAGTTTTTGGTGCGTAACTTAGCTCATGAAATTAAAAACCCACTGGGCGGGCTTCGAGGCGCTGCGCAATTGTTATCTCGAGAACTCGACTCACCTGAGTTAAAAGAATTTACCAGCCTGATTATCGAACAGGCTGATAGATTACGAAATTTAGTCGACCGCTTGCTTGGCCCACAACGTCCAACGCAACATACTGAACACAATATCCATCAAGTGATTCAAAAAGTACTTAAGCTCGTTGAAATGGCACTGCCAGAAAATATCAGCTTAAAACGAGATTACGATCCATCGATCCCTGATATTCAGATGGATCCAGATCAAATGCAGCAGGCCGTATTGAATATTGTACAAAATGCGATACAAGCTTTAGAACATTGTGGTGGTGATATTGTCATTCGCACTCGCACTCAACATCAAGTCACCATTGGAACACAGCGCTATAAAGTGGTACTCGCCTTATCCATTATTGATAACGGCCCCGGTATTCCTGCTGAGTTAATGGATACCCTTTTCTACCCTATGGTCACCGGTCGTGACGAAGGCTCAGGGTTAGGATTATCCATTGCACATAACATTGCCCGATTACACGGCGGTCGCATTGATTGTGTTTCGGCACCAGGGCATACCGAATTTATTATTAACCTGCCATTACAATAACTAGCATGCCCTTTGTAGGCAGAATGAGGTAGTAACATGAACATTAGTGAACAAGTTTGGATCCTCGATGATGATAGTTCAATCCGTTGGGTACTCGAAAAAGCCCTTAAAGGCGCATCACTGTCAACGGCTAGTTTTGCTGCTGCAGAATCCTTGTGGCAAGCTTTAGAAGCATCACAACCTCAAGTCATCGTGTCAGACATCCGCATGCCAGGTACTGACGGCTTAACCTTACTAGATCGCTTACAACTGCATTATCCGCATATTCCAGTGATCATCATGACCGCCCACTCAGACTTAGACAGTGCAGTGAGCGCATATCAAGCAGGTGCATTTGAATACCTACCAAAACCATTTGATATTGATGAAGCGATTAATTTAGTTGAACGCGCACTTACACATGCAACAGAGCAAGCACCACAACCTGTGATTGATACCACCATAAAAACCCCTGAAATTATTGGTGAAGCCCCGGCAATGCAAGAAGTGTTTCGTGCCATTGGTCGATTATCTCGCTCATCAATTAGTGTGCTTATCAATGGTCAATCTGGTACTGGTAAAGAATTAGTCGCTGGCGCATTGCACAAACACAGCCCTCGTAAGGACAAGCCCTTTATTGCATTAAATATGGCTGCTATCCCAAAAGATTTGATTGAATCTGAACTCTTTGGCCATGAAAAAGGCGCCTTTACTGGTGCCGCCAATGTGCGCCAAGGCCGTTTTGAACAAGCCAATGGTGGCACGCTATTTTTAGATGAAATTGGTGATATGCCAATCGATGTGCAAACGCGATTATTACGAGTACTTGCCGACGGTCAGTTCTATCGTGTCGGCGGTCATCAAGCTGTGCAAGTTGATGTGCGAATTATTGCTGCGACGCATCAAAATCTTGAAGTGCAGGTGCAAAAAGGCACCTTCCGCGAAGATTTATTTCATCGCCTCAATGTGATCAGAGTGCACTTACCGCCGTTATCGCAACGCCGTGAAGACATTGCCCAACTCGCCAACCACTTTTTAAACACGGCTGCGAAAGAGATTGGCGTTGAACCCAAAATACTCACCAAAGAAACAGCCGTAAAGTTGGCTAATTTACCTTGGCCGGGCAATGTTCGCCAACTTGAGAATACTTGTCGTTGGTTAACAGTGATGGCGTCCGGACAAGAAATTTTACCGCAAGATTTACCACCAGAATTGCTTAAAGACCCAGTTGCAACCCAGCAGAAACAGGCTGGAGCAAGTGACTGGCAAACCGCACTCACTGATTGGATTGATGAAAAGCTGGCTGCAGGTGAAAGTGATTTGCTCACTGAAGTGCAACCTGAATTTGAACGTATTTTACTTGAAACAGCACTAAGACATACTCAAGGCCATAAACAAGAAGCCGCTAAACGCCTAGGTTGGGGCCGCAACACCCTAACGCGTAAATTGAAAGAACTGTCGATGGATTAACCATTAACATTAGCCATCAACTTTAGTCATCATATTGGCAGTAATGCTTGTGTTGGATTAAGGTTTGTTATGTTTTATTCACTTAACAAAACCTTAATCCAACACAGAATAAACCTTGAATCTCAAACAGCCATTTTTCATCAGGCTATACTGAATTATCAACTAATAAATTAAGTGTCATCACACAAATCCATATCCGACATCCACTCAATAATCATCATAATTCTCGTAATCATGGCCCATTAACTTCGCCACTCAATTACTATGAACAAAGCCAAACACACGACTCAAACAATACCCTCAAACAGTATTTTCTCTACACATTACCTTCCAATAGTGAGTGGTGTTAATATCCCAGCCATATTCTGTCCCCAGTGATGTTCTTAATTATGTTCAGAGCTATTTCAGAGTGATGCTCAACGTAATCCCCAAAATGATGCCAATAACATACCTGTTCAAATATTAACCAAAGTTGATGCGGATCAAATTTTATTCGCAGTACAGGAATATACTGATACTTGTGTGCTGAGACTCTCCTTTAATTAGGAAGGTAGAAATCATGGACTTGCCGCAAACAGTTATTTCCCCTAAAACCGTCGGGGATCCGCTCTATTACGAAGCTATCGTCTTCGGTCGCTTTACGCGTCAACTTTGCGCGTTAGATGACAAAAAAAGCAATATGTCCTCTAGCAACATGACCCACACCATTTCAGTATCCACATTGAGTGACCAAGCATGGAAAAAGATGACATCAACGTCAACTTGGAACACGTCATGCTACGCGTTGAGGCTACAACGTCATCACAGGCAAGGGAAACAACATGGTGTATGCCATATTATTCACTTCATTATGGTAAATACACTCGCCCTTTCATCCTTTGAAAAAATGTCATCCCTAACGGACTTAATACGGCATTTAAAGACGACGTTCTTCCTCTCAACATTCCGAACCAGAAAGCCGCTAAAGAAATGACCCGTACTGCGATTAAGTGAGGCTTCACGGTAGATATGTAGCACTTTCACTGCCTACCTGAATGACTGTTTCACTTGTTTTGAACAGCACTAAATGGACTTCTTAGCCTTCTGTGGTTTTTATTTTGGAGGAAAGACAAATGCATATTGATCGCGAACAATTACTGGAAGCGTACCGACAAATGCGCACCATACGAGAATTTGAAGAACGTCTGCACAAAGAATTCACCACAGGACAAATACCTGGATTTGTTCACCTATATGCCGGTGAAGAAACATCAGCTGTAGCCGTGTGTCAGCAATTAAATAATGAAGACCACATTGCCAGTACCCACCGCGGCCATGGCCATTGCATTGCAAAAGGTTGTGATGTGATGGGGATGATGAAAGAAATCTACGGCCGCGCAGAGGGGTTATGCGCAGGCAAAGGCGGTTCCATGCACATTGCTGATTTAGATAAAGGCATGCTTGGTGCTAATGGGATTGTCGGTGGTGGTGGCCCATTAGCCTGTGGCGCAGCCTTGTCTTCTAAGGTACGTGGCACCGATGGGGTTGCAGTCGCCTTTTTTGGCGACGGCGCGTTTAATCAAGGCACCATACTTGAGTCGATGAACTTTGCTTCGGTTAATCAATTACCAGTGCTATTTGTATTGGAAGATAACGGTTATGCCGAATCCACCGCCAGTGCTTGGTCCATGGGAGGCCATGATCCTGTTGCTAGAGCCGCGGGATTTGGGATAAAAGGAAAAAAGGTCGACGGACATGATTACTTTGCCGTTTACCGCGCAGCCAAAGAAGCCGTTGATGCGATGCGAGCAGGCCTTGGTCCACGCTTTATTGCCATTGAATTTACTCGTTATTACGGACACTTTGAAGGTGACGCCACCACCTATCGCCCTCCTGGTGAAGTCCGTGACGAACGTACTTACCTCGATGCGTTAAAATTTTTCCGCGCTAGGGTCACGGGTGGCGAAATGCTAACCGTAGTTGAGCTAGATGCCATCGATGATGAGGTCAAAACACTCATTGATGCTGCCGTCGATGAAGCTAAAGCCGCTGAAATACCTAATATCGACCAACTCACCACTGACGTTTACGCCAATTACTCATTATGATTTGGGGGAAGTTATGTCTATAAAATCTTTTAGAGAAGCACTCAACGAAGGCATGCGTGACGCCATGCTAGAAGATCCGTCAGTCATACTATTAGGCGAAGATATTGCCGGTGGCTTAGGTGCAGCTGGACAACAAGATGCTTGGGGCGGTGTACTAGGCGCAACTCATGGCTTAATGACGGAGTTTGGTCGTGACCGTGTATTTGATACTCCCATCAGCGAAAGCGCATTTATTGGTGCCGCTGCTGGTGCTGCTGCAACGGGATTAAGGCCTGTTGCTCAGCTTATGTTTGTTGATTTTTTTGGCGTTTGTGGAGATCAAATCATCAACCAAATGGCTAAATTTCGCTATATGTTCGGCGGAAAAGCCACAACACCAGTGGTTGTAAGAACCTTATATGGGGCTGGCACAGGAGCCGCAAGCCAACATAGTCAATGTCTGTATCCTATTTTCACCCATATTCCTGGCTTAAAAGTGGTTATTCCATCTTCACCCTATGAAGCCAAAGGGCTGATGTTACAAGCCATTCGTGATGATGACCCGGTGATATTTTTTGAACATAAAGCCATGTTCAACGATAAGGGCGAAGTGCCTGATGAACCCTACGTCATTCCATTTGGTCAAGCCCGTACTGTGCGTGAAGGTCGTGATGTCACTATCGTAGCCATTGGTCGTATGGTTGGTTTTGCTAGCAAAGCGGCTGATGCATTAGCCCAAGCTGGTATCGAATGTACCATTATCGATCCCCGCACCACGTCACCGCTTGATGAGAAGGCAATATTAGCGTCGGTTGAGCAGACTGGTCGGCTAGTAGTAGTTGATGAAGCCAGCCCTCGTTGTGGGATGGCAGCAGATATCAGTTCAATCGTGGCTGAATATGCATTCTCCGCGCTAAAAGCCCCGATTAAACGTGTTATGCCACCACACTCTCCGGTGCCGTTTGCACCGAATCTTGAACAAGCTTACATCCCTAGCGTTGCAGATATTGAAATTGCAGTGCAAGCAGTAATGAGGAAACACTAATGGCCAACAATATTAATGCCATCACAATGCCAAAATTTGGTCTCACGATGGAAAAAGGCAGCGTCTCAGCTTGGCATGTTGAGGTTGGCAAAACGGTCGCAGTGGGTGATGAGATTGCCGATATTGAAACCGAAAAGGTCACCTCAGCATACGAATCACCGATAGCCGGAACATGGCGGCGTAGTGTTGCCTCTGTCGGTGATGAGCTTCCAATTGGCTCACTTATTGGTGTGATGGCATCTCCCGAGATTGATGATGCACAAATAGACAGTTTCATTGCCAAATTCACACCAACTTAATAGGACAACACCATGAAATTAAAAGCAGCTTTTATGTTTTTATCACCCGATGCTAACCATGAAAAAAGTGTTGTCTCGACCCCGAGTGTCGAACTAACAGTGATTGCAACACGCAATTACGACGATGCAGTATCGGTTGCCACTGAGCTGGCTGATTTAGGCATTAAATCTATCGAACTCTGTGGTGGCTTTGGCCACATTGGTACGGCTCGTATTGCCAACGCTGTCGAGGGTAAAGCCACTGTAGGTGTTGTAAGGTTTGATATTCATCCAGGGTTGGATGGCGCGAGTGGTGATAGCATTTTCACCAAATAATAGGATTATTTATCATGGAAACTCTACAAGATAAAGGTGCTAAGTACCATTTGTTTGGCGATGTCACCACTGAACCATTAACTAAGATAAGGCGAATAATCGCTAATAATGTGCTTGAGAGCTGGACGCATATACCCCACGTGACCCATCATGATGAGGTAGATATCGGTGCCATCGAAGCATTACGCCATAAGTTTAACATCGAACATTCGGCTGACGTTTTGGGTGTGACTGAAGAGGAACAGATACATTTCACATTATTGCCGTTCATTTTAAAAGCCACGATTGAAGCATTGAAGCTTTTTCCTGCATTTAATGCTTCGCTCAGTGACGACGGCGAAACACTGATGCTTAAGCACTATTACAACATTGGGATTGCGGTAGACACCTCAAATGGTCTTCTCGTTCCGGTAATTAAAAACGTAGACGCACTCACACTAGAGGAGCTAGCCATAGCATCACAACAATTAGCTGAGCGAACTCGCGCTGGTAAACTGACCTTTGCCGACACTGAAGGAGGCTCATTCACGGTAACCAGTTTAGGCCCAATGGGAGGAACGAGTTTTACGCCCATTATTAACATGCCCGAGGTTGCCATTTTAGGAGTATCAAGAGAAATAACCAAGGTTGTGGCGCAAAATGGCCAAATTGTTATTCGCCCTATGTTGCCATTATCGCTGTCCTATGATCATCGTGTTATCGATGGCGCTATGGCAACACGCTTCATGGCACAGCTAAAGCAAAATCTGTCACAAGCAGAGACGTTCTGCTAATGGCATATGACATTAGTGTTAGATCAATAATGGCAGTGCATTAACCTAATGATAAGGGGTTAATGAGCTGCCATTATTCAATTAAAAGTCTTAGTTTCTACACATCATTGATTAAACCGGATCTTGGTGAATTATCACTTCTGCATCATCAAACGCCGCTTTAATCGTCATACCCGCTTTATCTGCTATTGCATGAGCTTCAAGCAGAGATAAATCACCAGCCAATTCCATGTGCAATTGAATGAACGTGGTTTTGCCCGCTTGACGAGTGCGTAAATCATGAATCCCCTTAACGCGAGGGTCTTGCTTGGCTAACGCTTTAATTTTGTCGCGAGTCTCATTGTCTAACTCTCGGTCAAGTAAGCTCTGAATTGAACGATAACCTAAACCGAGAGCTTGATTACCAATAAACAATGCAATAAACACCGCAAACAGACCATCGGCCCACCACCAGCCATATTGCGCCAATATTAGCGCAAACAACACCGCAGCATTCAATAACAAGTCAGACTTATAATGTAATGAATCGGCTTCAACCAAAGAGCTATTGGTTTTTTTCAACGCATGTCGTTGCAGCAAAACGAGTGCAAATGTCAGTACTATCGCAATAATAGACACCACGATGCCACTCATCGCATTGGTGACTGCCACTGGATGAATTAACTTTTCGCCGCCATACAATAATAACAACGACGCCGAACCTAAAATAAAAGCAGCTTGAGCTAACGTTGCTAACGGCTCAGCTTTACCATGGCCATAACGATGATCTTTATCAGCGGGAACGATGGCATACCGAATAGCAATAAAGTTAACAATCGAAGCAAGTGCATCTGCAAATGAATCCGTTAATGAGCCCAACATACTGGCAGAGCCCGAATACATCCAAGCGATCAACTTAATCACAATAAGGCACAGCGCTGTGGCCACTGACGCGCGGCTAGCTAATTTGACCCAAAAGTCATATTCAGAAGAGGTACTCATATAAGAA
>NZ_PJAP01000037.1:0-1464 GCF_002836795.1 Shewanella sp. 11B5
GATGTCTAGACGTCCAAATTTACCTAAGAGATCCTCATCCGTCAACCAAAATAGACGTTTAGACGTCTAAACATCAAGAAATCTATTTGCAATCGGGATTAAATAGTAGCAATAATTTGACTAGAGATTGTAACGGTTTAAAATCTGCAGCGTATTTATCGTTAAGGGTAAGTTAATGACTGAGTGGAATGGCGAATATATCAGCCCATATGCCGAGCACGGCAAAAAGAATGAACAAGTAAAAAAAATTACGGTTTCTATCCCTTTAAAAGTATTAAAAGTACTGACAGATGAGCGGACGCGTCGCCAGATAAATAATCTGCGCCATGCAACTAACAGTGAACTGCTATGCGAAGCATTTTTGCATGCGTACACAGGTCAACCATTACCTTATGACGGTGATCTTTCAAAAGATCAGCCTGATAGCATTCCAAGTGAAGCGAAAAAGTTAATGGATGATATGGGTATCGAGTGGGAAGAACTCGAATAATTCACTGATTAGTGATTACCTCACAAACTTTTAAACTGCCCTATAAAGAAGCAGTGATGTTTTAAAGAGAACTTATGATGTCATTTATCGATCCAACGACCTTGATACTGGCATCAATTATCGTGTTTTTTGGCGCGCTAACTCAAAGCTTAATTGGCTTTGGGTTAGCCGTTGTTGCAAGCCCGCTGCTGTATATTGTTAATCCTCAATTAGTTCCAGTTCCGATAATTGTTATGGGCTTTGCCATTTCTGCAATGACCTTGTTTAGAGAGCGTGGTCACTTACAATTTAATGGTTTGCAATATGCCTTACTCGGGCGAATTCCTGGGGGGTTTTTAGGCGCTGGATTATTGCTGTTTGCCCCACAAGCAATATTAGGCTTAGTGATTGCAGCTATTGTGTTTATTGCTGTTATTCTTAGCATTTTTCGCTTTAGCGCCCCCATTAATCGTCTCAGTTTATTTATCGCAGGGGTATTTTCGGGCATATTTGGCAATATCGCTGCCATCGGCGGTCCGCCAATGGCCATTTTGCTTGCAGGCCAAGACCCAAGTCAATTTAGAGCCGCTTTATCAGCCTTCTTCGTGTTTAGCTCATTAATAGCGCTAGCCATTTTAGCTATCGTCGGCTTAGTTGAAGTGAAGCATTTATGGCTATCACTGCTATTATTGCCTTCAGTCGTTGCTGGTTATCTTGTCTCGGGTAAGTTAATTGGTCGCGTTGATAAAGATAAAACCCGTATAGCCACATTAGTGTTATGTAGTATTAGTGCAACCGTGTTAGTTATTATGTCGACCAACACGTTAATAAGCTAATCAACTATTCTGCACCTGTAAACAAAACGAGCCATCAATGGGCTTGTTTTCTAACAATGATTAAAATCTTCCCCTTCTATTTATCAAGCAGTCTATTTCTCACCTAAAAAACGCCATCAATAAGTATCAAAAAAAACCGTTTCACTTCCCCTAACAAAC
>NZ_PJAP01000038.1:0-1459 GCF_002836795.1 Shewanella sp. 11B5
TATTTTTTATTATCAGTTTGTTTTTATAGGACTGTGTATGGCGTTAAACATGGCATAATTAACCACTACGTTCAGCATTCGTTTTTGTGTAAACGTTTTTGTGTAAACGTTTTTAGTAATCGCTTTAGTGACAACAGAGGTATGTTTGGCTTCACATCATTCATTATTAAATCATCAACGTCATTTTGAACGTATTGGGCCCGACTATCGTAATGGCGATTCGGTCAGTTTTCTCGACATTAAGCACACTTTTGGTTTGCAGCATATCCGTGTTGGCAAATGGGTTAACCGTGAGGAATCGGCGCTGGCGGCAAATTTAATTTTTGATTCGCTAGCAGACTTAGCCAACATCTTAGCAGTACCACCAGAATTGATTGGTTTACGCGGTAGCTTACGCTTTGCCTTTGGCCATGGCGGCCAAAAAGGTGTGCAAGCTCATTATTCGCCAGCATACCGAGAACTGGCCTTAGCCAAAAATGCCGGAGCAGGGGCATTGGCTCATGAGTATTGGCATGCATTCGATCACTATATTGCTGATAAAATGTTTATCGACGACAGTATATTAGACCCGTATTTGTCGTCGCTTGTATTATCAGAGCAAACTCCCAATACAAGTCGGACTAACTTCAATCGGGCTAATTTATTTGCTTGCGCCAGCGACAATTGGCTGGCCGATAAATCGATAAACGCTCACCCGCTGAATAAAAAACTCTCTAGCTTATTTAAAGTGACCTTGCTGAGTGCCAACGGCCAAGAGCCACATGACTATGTGCGTCGCTCCATCGCACTCGATAAGCAGCAACGCTGCCATTACTTTGCCAAACCGACCGAAATGATGGCGCGCGCCTTTGAATCCTGCATTGAAATGTATTCACAAGATTATGCCAATATATCCAATCCTTACCTGGTTAACAGTACTATCGATTCGCCACTTGCTAAGCATGGCGCTTATCCCGATGCACAACACTGCCGTGAAATATATCAAGCCATGATGGAATATTTTGAACCTTTGGGGCTAGCGTTTGATAAACAACAAGGTGCGAAGTAGGTAACTGATTGCGATGGATTAACGATGTAGGTTAATGGATTTTATGAGTTCGCTTGATGGTAGTGTCACTATCAATGTTACTTTACATGTTATTTTCAATGCCAAACACACAGGTCACTCAACGCGGCTTTTTCTTTTATGTTTATTCATCGATAATCAGCATTATCCAAGGCTTGCTTTTACCTGGCAAAGTTTTACATTGAATTTTTCGTTAGCATTTGTGAGTACTCTTCGTTATCGGCATTGCCTCTGAGTGTCTTATTTTTATCTCTTCAGTTTTACTGGGTGACTTGTCTTATGCAATTTGATTTGCATTTTGCGACTCAAATTGCGTCTCATGATGCAAATCAAATATCCACTCACTAATTATTGTTGCTTGATATTATATAATATCATTAAATAACAATGTAT
>NZ_PJAP01000039.1:0-1457 GCF_002836795.1 Shewanella sp. 11B5
TCCCATAACTAAAGAACTAAAGTCAGTAAACCTTTCTACAACGGTGGTATGATTATTTGCTAATCCAGAAAACAAATAGTGACCAAATGCTTTTACAACGTCTTGTAATGGAAGTTCTAAAATCTCCGCTACATCGGTCGCGATTGAAAATAGCTCCGTTTCTGGGTAGTTTTTTGCTGAGATATAAACTCTATCTGCTGGTGTATGCTTTGCTAATAAGTCATTCCACACAAGCATGCCGCATTGTTCAACTATCATATCTTCGAGTACGTTAAAAATAATACCTTTCATAAAACCTCACATGTTATCAATATTGCGATCTTTTCGCTGAGTTATTATCGCTTTTAGCTTTCATAGCATTTAACGCAAACATCTAAAATTTATATTATTATTGGCAGGCTTCTATAACACATTGTGCTTAATTTTGGTGTCTGTTAAAGATGTCATAAAGAGTGTACAGACTTCATTAAGTGCTTTGTTTTCTTTAATTGCAACTTCTGCTTTATGTGCACTATTACTGAGCTCCATTAGATTCAAACATGCGCTGGTACCTTTAATTTTATGCAATAAATTTAATAAATTATCTATATTCATAGATTGTAAGATTTGTTCTATTTCATCAGGAATACTGTGTAAACTAATCAGGTAGTCTTGTCTAAGTTGTTCACCCTCATCTTCAGATTTAAGGTTATTATCTAAACTTGGTTGCTCTTGAGTGGACAGATCCTTACTGTTCTCAATATGCGGGAGCAGGGCAGATAATAGCGTTAATAACTTAGATTTGTTAATTGGTTTGGTTAATTCTGCATTGAATGGCGAAAGATGAGGATTATTGGTATTTTCAAAAATGTCCGCACTTAACGAAATAATTGGCGTATTAAATCCACATTTTCTTAATTTTAACGCAGTCGTTAAACCATCCATAACAGGCATTTGTTGGTCCATGATTATGACATCAGGGCATTCAGTTAGCGCTATGTCTAAGGCTTGCTGGCCATTATTGCCGAACAATAAATGTACTTGAGTGTTTTTGAGGTAAGAGGCGAGTAAGAGTCTGATATCTTTTACATCATCTACGATAAGTAATTTTCCTGATAACGATTTTAGGTTTTCAATTGTTGGTTGAACAGTTGAAAGACTCGTTGATGTAAATGCAGGCGTTATTTGTTTAGTCGCTAAAATTAATGAAAATACCGTACCTTTACCCAATTCACTTATTAATGAAAGATCAATTTCCATAGCATCGGCTAGATTTTTTGTGATGTATAAACCCAGTCCAGTACCACCGAAATCTCGACTTATACTCGAATCTCCTTGAGAGAATGCACTGAATAAGGAGGTTTGTTGTATTTTGCTGATGCCAATCCCTTGATCACGAATATTAATTTTTAGCATATTATTGTCGATCATAAAGGCTTCTACAGTGATAGTACCTGTATTAGTAAATTTAATGGCGT
>NZ_PJAP01000040.1:0-1455 GCF_002836795.1 Shewanella sp. 11B5
AATTGCTAAAACAATTTTTGAAGAATTGTGTCGTGATTTAGGTACAAATCAAATTGGTGTGATCAATGAGGATGCTTATTATCACGATCAAAGCCATTTGACGATGGAAGATCGTGTCAAAACTAATTACGACCATCCAAAAGCGTTAGACCATCAGTTATTAGCGTCTCATTTAACTCAGCTTAAACAAGGTGAGCCAGTTAGCATTCCATGTTACAGCTATACTGAGCATACTCGTATTAGCGACACGTTGACCATGCAACCTAAAAAAGTGATTATCTTAGAAGGCATTCTATTATTAACCAATCCTAAATTACGTGATTTAATGGATGCCAGTGTGTTTATGGATACGCCATTAGATATTTGCTTTTTACGTCGGTTAACTCGTGATGTTGCTGAACGTGGCAGAACAATGGAATCGGTTATTTCACAATATAAGCGAACAGTACGCCCGATGTTTTTGCAGTTTATTGAACCGTCAAAACAATATGCCGATATTATCGTTCCCCGGGGCGGTAAAAATCGCATCGCAACTGATATTTTAAAAGCTAGAATTCAGCATTTATTGGCGAAGTAGCCTTATCTAAAAGAGAGTGCAGCATGCGTTTAACCGATATAGAAATTGAGCAATGTTTAGATAATGGCACCATTATTATCGATCCTCGTCCTGGTATTGAAGCCATTTCGGGAGTGAGCGTGGATGTACGTTTAGGCAGCCAATTTCGTGTATTTAAAGACCATACTGCACCTTACATCGATTTAAGTGGTCCTAGTGCAGAAATGCAAATAGCACTTGATCGGATCATGAGCGACAAAATTGAAATCGCTGATGATCAAGCTTTTTTCCTTCATCCTGGAGAATTAGCATTAGCCGTTACCTATGAAAGTGTAACCTTACCTGCTGATATAGTGGGTTGGTTAGATGGTCGCTCATCACTTGCTCGTTTAGGATTGATGGTACATGTGACCGCACATCGTATTGATCCAGGTTGGCAAGGCAAAATCGTACTTGAGTTCTTTAACAGTGGTAAATTGCCGTTGGCTCTTCGCCCTGGTATGACGATTGGTGCGCTAAATTTTGAGCGCTTAAGCTCTGCGGTTGCTCGTCCATATAACACGCGTAAAAGCTCGAAGTACAAAGATCAACAAGAGGCTGTAGCAAGCCGGATCAGCCAGGATAAATAATGGCTACGGTTTGGGTTAATCACGTTGAAAACGGACTAATAAGTCCATTTGATCGTGGTATTGCTTATGGTGATGGTGTGTTTGCAACCATGCGCACCGCCTCATCTGCTCCTGTCTCTTCTCCCCCTCTGCCGCTGCCGCCGCCGCGGCTCGTGTCGCTCTCGGTGGTCGCCGTCTCCTTCCCCCCCCCCCCCCCCCCCTCTCCCTCGTCTCCCCCCCCTCCTCCTCACCTGCACACCTCTCAACCACACATCCCTAGTATCCTCCCGT
>NZ_PJAP01000041.1:0-1454 GCF_002836795.1 Shewanella sp. 11B5
AAATGATGTTAATATAGTTAGACCACTAACTAGTTTGGTGGTTTTTTATTGTTGAATGAAAAATAAATTAACAATAAGCCGATTAGCCCGCACCCAGGAGGACATTATGTCAACGGACACGTCAAACGAAGAAAATCTCATTACCACTATGTTGAATACCGCTACACTAAAGCTGAAAGAGGCTTCACAATTATTTTGTTTATGTGCCCTTCTAAGCACCTATCTCTTTGTTATGTTGAAACCTAGCGGGATTCAAAATCACAAAGCGTTAGGAGGAAAATAATTCATGCATTACTTAACCTATGTCTCATTAGCAATATATTTCCTGGTAATGCTAGGCATTGGATTGTTCGCGTATAAACAATCAACAAGCGATGTATCGGGTTACATTTTGGGTGGCCGTAAAGTCAGCCCACAAGTCACCGCGCTGTCAGCAGGTGCCTCCGATATGAGTGGCTGGATGCTAATGGGCTTACCTGGGGCTATGTTCTTGGTTGGCTTTGAAACCATCTACATTGCATTAGGTCTATTAATTGGTGCATTGGTTAATTACCTTGTTGTAGCACCTAAATTAAGGGTCTATACCGAAGTTGCAGATAACTCCCTGACCATTCCTGAGTTTTTTGCTAAGCGCTTCCATGCACCTAACGGTCATGTGCGTATTATCGCAGCAGTTATCATTGTTATCTTCTTTACCTTATATACATCAGCCGGGCTTGTCGCTGGTGGAAAGTTATTTGTATCAGCATTTGATTTAAGTTATGAACTAGGGTTAATCGTCACCCTTGCTGTAGTAGTGTCTTATACCCTACTCGGTGGCTTCTTAGCCGTAAGTCTGACGGACTTTGTACAAGGCTGTATTATGTTTATTGCCTTAGTTTTAGTACCCGTGGTTGCGTATCAAGAGTTTAGTAGCGCAGACAAAATGATGGGCTTTGCTTATGAGTCTATTCCGCATTTTTCTGATGCGATGCAAAATGTCACTATGCTCGGGTTAATTTCCAGTCTTTCTTGGGGATTAGGTTATTTTGGCCAACCACATATTATTGTACGATTTATGGCTATCCGCTCAGTCTCGGATATCAAAACCGCACGAAGAATTGGCATGAGCTGGATGACAGTCACTATCGTTGGTGCGCTGGCTACAGGTCTAGTCGGTATTGCCTATGCCAACAAATTTGACATGAAAGTCAGTGATCCTGAAACCATCTTTATTATATTTTCAGAATTACTGTTTAATCCTTTAATCAGTGGTTTCTTGCTTGCAGCTATTTTAGCCGCGATTATGAGCACCATATCTTCACAGTTATTAGTATCGTCAAGCTCGCTAACTGAAGATATCTATCGGGTGATTTCAAAGAAAGAATCAACGGATAAAGAAATGGTTAAAATGGGCCGTTATGGTGTTGCTGGAGTTGCCATTGTGGCAAGTTTACTAGCACTGGATCGCTCTA
>NZ_PJAP01000042.1:0-1454 GCF_002836795.1 Shewanella sp. 11B5
TATCACCTATCCAGCGTTGAATGATAGCATCTACGTTTTGAGGCACTTGCTGGTAAACGTGTGATGCCAATTTTTGGGTTGGTGCAATTAAATGTTGATCACGGATAAGATCAGCGATTTTAAGATCTGCCAAACCGGTTTGCTTGGTGCCAAGCACTTCGCCTGGTCCTCTAATTTCTAAGTCTTTCTGAGCAATTACAAAGCCATCATTGCTGTTGCGCAGCACACCTAAACGTTTAGTGGCAGTTTGTGACAATGGCGCTTTATAAAGTAATACACAATGGCTCGCAACAGCACCTCGGCCGACTCGGCCTCTTAATTGGTGCAACTGTGCAAGGCCTAATCGTTCAGGGTTTTCGATAATCATTAAACTGGCATTGGGTACGTCTACACCGACTTCTATGACGGTAGTCGCGACTAATAAGTTCAAATCTCCCGCTTTAAATTGCGCCATAATCGTCTGTTTTTCAGCACTTTTCATTCGGCCATGGATTAAGCCAATTTTGAGCTCGGGTAGTGCTATGGTGAGTTCTGCTGCTGTGTCTTCAGCGGCTTGGCATTCAAGCACCTCAGACTCTTCAATTAACGTACACACCCAATAAGCTTGGCGATTATCATGTAAAGCTGCTTGTTTAACTCGCTCAATAACTTGCTCACGACGGGTATCGGCAATCGCAACCGTTGTGACCGGTGTACGTCCTGGAGGAAGCTCGTCAATGACAGAGGTGTCTAAATCGGCATAAGCTGTCATGGCTAAAGTTCGTGGGATAGGAGTGGCTGTCATGATTAACTGGTGTGGATGAAAACCTTGGCTGACGCCTTTTTCTCGTAACCCTAAGCGTTGATGAACGCCAAAACGATGTTGTTCGTCAATAATGATTAAAGCCAGCTTGTTAAACACTACCGCCTGTTGAAATATCGCATGAGTACCAATGACCATTTGTGCTGCGCCAGAAGCGATATCTTCGAGTGATTGAATTCGCGCTTTGCCTTTTAGTTTACCAGCCAGCCAGCCGACTTTTAGCCCAAGTGGTTCAAACCAAGTAGCAAAATTAGCTGCGTGCTGTTCAGCCAATAATTCAGTAGGGGCCATCATGGCTACTTGGTAACCGTTTTCAATTGCTTGTAATGCCGCCAGTGCCGCCACCAAGGTTTTACCTGAACCTACGTCGCCTTGAACTAAACGCATCATGGGGGTTGGATTCTGAAGATCTTGGTTGATTTCGGCGACAACTCTTTGTTGTGCTCCCGTTGGCTTAAAGGGCAGTTGCGCTAAAAAAGGGCTTAACAATTGTCCTGTAGCAGGCATTGGCACTGCGGCATCTTGATTACTGCGCTGGCGCAGTTGCAACATGCTCAAATTATGAGCCAGCAGTTCTTCTTGGATTAATCTTTGCTGTGCAGGGTGTTGACCTTGCTCTAATTCAAAAGGAGACACCGAGCTATGGGGACGG
>NZ_PJAP01000043.1:0-1451 GCF_002836795.1 Shewanella sp. 11B5
TTCCTACCATCCAAGTTGCCATCCAGCTGACGAATATAAAACCTTAACCGCGATGCATCATCATTTTGTGCCACAATATTGATTTTTAATTGCGGTTCATTATTCAATTCAAATTGACGACTATTGATACTGACATGATTCACTTGAGCCATTGGCGTAGCAATATAGCCCAATACCCCAAATACTAGGATGATGACCTCAATAAGTCCTTTACGCATATATATGTTGCCCTATCTCTTTGATGACACTTAGAGGTAAACTGATCCGCAATCCACTATCGAATTGAAAAATGATGAAGTCTTATGCCCGTGTTTGTTGAAGTCGCCTTACCCGTCCCATTACGCAGAAACTTTAGCTATCGCGTAAAAGACGAACAACAAGCAGGATTGCAAATCGGTCTTCGAGTAAAAGTCCCTTTTGGCCCTCAACAACTCATCGGCTTAATTACTGCTATTACTGACAGCTGTGACTTAGCACCGCAACAAATAAAATCGGTAACTGCAGTACTAGATGATGCCCCATTGTTACCCGATTCGCTATATAAATTAACCCTCTGGGCCGCCCGGTATTACTTTACCACTCAAGGACAAATGCTCAGCCAAGCGTTGCCTGTCGCATTGAGAAAAGGCCTCGAAGCGGCGCCGCAAGCGGTGGTTGAATATCATTTAAGCCCCGAAGGGCGCAATGCTGATTCTAGCGTATTAAAACGTGCTCCAGCACAGAAAAAACTGTACGAGTTATTGCTTGCAAACCCTATCAGCCAAGATGATTTCACCACCCAACAATTAAGCAAAGCGGCATTAAAAGCATTAGAACAAAAACAATGGATTGAACGGCAACAAAAAGTACTCAGCCATGATTTAAGCTGGCGCCAACAGCTTATTATGAATGAGTCACCTCATAAGTTGAACAAACAGCAAGCCGTCGCAGTATCAGTGCTTACTCAACAACAAGGGTTTCATTGCACCTTATTAGAAGGCATTACTGGTTCGGGTAAAACCGAAGTCTACCTCACCTTGCTTGAGACAATTTTAAAACAAGGTAAACAAGCACTGATCCTCGTGCCTGAAATTGGCTTAACACCGCAAACCATTAATCGCTTCAAGCGTCGTTTTGAAGTCAATGTTGCCGTGATACATTCCGGATTAACCGATAATCAACGCCTAGAAGCTTGGCGTCAGGCTCGTGTCGGTGAAGCAGCAATTATTATCGGCACTCGCTCAGCACTCTTTACCCCAATGGCTTATCCAGGGTTAATTATTCTTGATGAAGAGCATGACAGTAGCTTTAAGCAACAGGAAGGTGTGCGTTATCACGCGCGTGACTTGGCAGTAATGCGTGGGCATCTTGAAGATATTCAAGTGGTATTAGGCTCCGCGACACCATCATTAGAAACCTTACAAAATGCGCTATCTGGCCGCTATCATCACTTGGAACTGAGTGAACGCGCT
>NZ_PJAP01000044.1:0-1451 GCF_002836795.1 Shewanella sp. 11B5
GCTGAGATACAAATCCTAATAAACGATTTTGCTTGTCGACAACTGGTGCACCGCGTTCTTGCGCAGCAGTGAGTTGCATCAGTCCTTCATGAATAGAGAGTTCTGGTGACAATGTAAAAGGTGTGGCTTCCATTAATTCACTGACAGTAAGATTAATAATTGATTTAGGCATAGCAGTTCTCCCATTCGTTTTTAGCGAAGGTGTAAGGTTAGATTCATGGTGGATTTGCGTTAATACTGAATGTGATTTGGAAAAGCCTGTGGCCGATTGACTGACCATTGTTCGACTTGATATTGGTACGTTGGGTATTGGCTTATCTGAATTAGACTGGTTAGAAGCTGACTTATTTGAAATAGCCTGATTTGACATAGCCTGATTTGACATAGCCTGGTTTGAAATATGCGCGTCAATCGCCGGAATACATTCAGCTAATGCCAACGTTGCTAACGCCATAGGCGCTGTATGATCAGCGTTAGAGTGCTTTAATCGTTCAATCATTAAATAAGCAAGGCCGACAAATAAAGCACCGCCGACGATGTTGCCTAACGTGACAGGAATAAGATTATTAAACAGAAAATGCGTTATGGTAATATCTGCAAACTTGCTTGCGGGTACACCAATAGCATTAAAGAAATCAGCCGATGCAAATTGCTGCAACATGATCCCCAGCGGCACCATGAACAAGTTAGCAATACTGTGTTCAAAACCACTGCTGACAAACATAGCGACGGGCAGCATAAGTAAGAAGGCTTTGGTTAGTACGTCTTTGCTGGAAAACGTCATCCAGACACCAAGGCACACCAAAACATTACATAAAATGCCTAAAATAAATGCTTGGCTCCAATCATGATGTATTTTGTGTTGCGCAATATTTAATGCATTCAAGCCCCATTGACCACCATTGAGCAGGTGCATTTTAGCCCCTAAAATCAACAACAACATCAACATAGCACCAATGAAATTGCCAACATATACACGAGTCCAACACATCAATAAATCTTTGGTATTTACCCGTTTTTGAGCCCATGCAACACTACTTAATACCGTACTGGTAAAGAGTTCTCCTCCACAAATAACCACTAGAATTAACCCTAGGCTAAACGCTAAGCCGCCAATAAAGCGCACTTGCCCCCAAGGACCAATTGTTCCGGTCGTTACCGTAATATAAAAAACAAAAGCCAACGCAATGAAAGCACCGGCAAAAATAGCTAAGCCGAATGACTCTAAGTGCGACTTAATGACTTTAGATTGTCCGTATTGTTCAGCTTGCTGGCACATGTTGATAACTGCACTATTCGCAGCGTCTTGTGTGTAAACATTCTGTATCGGCACCGTTGACGTTTTTGTTGTTAAAGCAGTCATAAACTACATTCCAAATACACTAATGGTTATTCTTTGGCTGCAGCATAAATATTAAAGAAATATACAGATACACATCATCGTTGTTTCT
>NZ_PJAP01000045.1:0-1449 GCF_002836795.1 Shewanella sp. 11B5
GAAATGCAGCAAAATATTGATCAAGCGACCTCTGATTTACGTGAAACCCTCGAGCAGATTGAAATTCAAAACGTTGAGCTCGATATTGCCAAAAAACGCGCGCTTGAAGCAAGTCGGATTAAATCAGAGTTCTTAGCCAACATGTCGCACGAGTTGAGAACGCCACTCAATGGTGTCATCGGATTTGCACGACAATTATTAAAAACACCACTGCATACTAGCCAGCTCGACTACATAAAAACCATTGAACGCAGTGCCAGTAACCTACTGGGTATTATTAACGATATTCTCGACTTCTCTAAACTGGAAGCCGGTAAAATGATATTAGAAAAAATGCCTTTTGCACTGCGAGAAACGCTAACTGAAACCCTGACTATAATTGCCGGTAGTGCACAAGAGAAAGGACTAGAACTGGTTATCGACATTGATGCTAATGTGCCAGAAAGTGTCAGTGGCGACGCGATGAGAGTCAGCCAGATTATTACTAACTTAGTCGGTAACGCTATCAAATTTACCGACAAAGGCAGTGTCATACTCAAAATACACTTAGTGGGTTATGACGAAGATAACATTACCCTGCGCTGCGAAGTTATTGACACCGGTATTGGTATTGATGAGAGTCAGCAAGAATATTTATTCCAAGCATTTGGTCAAGCCGACTCATCCATTTCACGCCGTTTTGGTGGCACAGGATTGGGCTTAGTGATTACTAAACGCTTAATCAACCAAATGGGTGGCCAGATAGGCTTCACCTCTGCCCCTAATAAAGGCTCAAATTTCTGGTTTATTCTGCCGCTTGGGATCAGTCAATTTGAAATTGGCGAAGTGTTGCCGGTTGATGCGTTGCAGCACAAATCAGTCTTATTGTATGAACCACGGGAATTAACCCGCGATACATTAAATCGCCGCTTGGTGTCATGGCAATTAATTATCACTAATGTTGCTAATCCAGAAAATCTCACCTCAGTGTTACAAACTAAAAACAGCAAATTTGATTACATCATCATGAGCTGCCATGGTTTTGCCGACAATGCGTCTTTTATCCATTTATTACAACAAGCCAAACAACATACCGACTGCCTGATTTTGTTGCATGACTGTCTAGACCAAGACATGATAATCAATGTGCTAAAAGTCAACGCAGATGTGTTGCTCAGCACCCCGGTGAGCGATTTTACCCTAGCGCATCATTTAATATATCCGCCAGTACCTTCTACTTTTGTGAGTTTACCTGAGCAGATAAATCTCGATGTAGCCCAACGCCTCAATGCATCAGTATTGGCCGTTGACGACAACATGGCCAATCTAAAGTTAATTGATACTTTGCTCAAAGAATTAGTCGACAATGTGGTGACCGTTAACAATGGCGCGGATGCGATTCAACAAGCTAAAAAACAACCATTTGATTTAATCTTCATGGATATTCAAATGCCAGGAACCGACGGCATA
>NZ_PJAP01000046.1:0-1448 GCF_002836795.1 Shewanella sp. 11B5
CTGTCAGTGCATCTATCATTTTATCTCAAGCCAATCACAATGGAGCAATCAAAATAAATCAGTCTATTGTCATCAGGATGATTAACCATTAATGGCTAACTTACCACTGCCGCTATTACCGATATTTCAACCAAATATTCTGGCTCGGCAATCGCTGCTTGCACACAAGCTCTTGCAGGTGCATGCCCCTTAGGCAACCAGCTGTCCCACACTTGATTCATAGCATCGTAATCGGCCATGTCTTTAAGGTAAATAGTGGCTGATAAAATATGATCGCGTCGACTACCAGATTGTGCAAGTAAGCTTTCGACCTCTTCTAGCATGGTAATAGTTTGGGTATTAATGTCGGTGAACTTGTCTTTAGCCACCTGCCCACACAGATAAACGGTATTATTGTGGATCACAATACTGCTCATACGAGTGTTAACATCGAGTCGGGTAATTGTCATAAAAAGGTCTTTTACTGTCTTGGTTAGCAGATGAAAATAGCGCGATCTCAGATAAAGCACAATATAGTACGATTTATTGAATATATTTTAGCCACTTAGTTTTAAAGGCTATTCCTATAGGCCTTGTCACTGCTAGAATCGGGATTCCATCCAGAAACGTATAGGACTCCCCATGAGCCTCGAATTATTGTCCCAACTGGAAACCAAAATCCAGGCAACTCTCGAAAATATTGAGCTACTAAAAATGGAGCTTGATGAAGAGAAGCAAAAGAACGAAGCGTTGCTTTCACAGCAACAAGAATTGACACAAAAAAACCAACAATTGCAGCAAGACCTAAACTCTTGGAGTGATAAGGTCAACGGCCTTGTTGGTTTATTGAATAACGAAATCTAAATGGATTAATGCTGTTTTGATTGTATTTCAATCAAAGCATTTAATTCGCTGATAGCCTGCTTAACTTCCGGCAGGCTTTTTTTCGTCTGCAAAAAACGCCCCTTATCAAACTCGATCAACCCTAAGTCTTTTACCCAAATAACGCCACTCAAAAAAATCCTGGCATGCTTAACTATCAGTTTAGGTGCATAAACAGGGAACATTCTCATACGACTTCCTCCAAGAAAATAACATGCACTGAGGTGCAATGAAATAACGACGATAAGCCATGTATAAATAAGAAATGTAAATGTCCAAAGCAGATATAAAACCACTATTCACTTTCTTGTTAAGCACAACTTCAATGTCATCGAATTTGACCACCCGAAGCCAAAAGAGTTTCATTAATAGGTTATTTTTATTGTTCAGATCCATCGAACAAAATAAAAATGACAGTTTAATGCCGCTTGCCAATATTTTGACGCCATGTTAAGATCTTTGACGTTACTCAGGGTAAAAAAGAGTCACTTGACTCATCTCCGTATTGTCTTTTATAGACATACGGTTTTTTTTTGCCTGCGATAAACTTCCGCTGCGCGCTAATCAACAATCCGCCTAAATAACAG
>NZ_PJAP01000369.1:0-8114 GCF_002836795.1 Shewanella sp. 11B5
GAACACGTTATGACGTTCAGTTATATAACCACTCCTATGCTAACAACAGTATTCACTTTTTTAAAGATTAAGCCAGCCAATATCGCTGAATATTTGAGCTGCTATTGTGTTTGTAAGGTCTTGATTGTTATCTAATAGCAACATGTACATTTATTGTTGATTATAAATTTATACAACAGTGTTAATATTGGTTTGATATTTTAATCTATTACTTTGCTATAAATTCTAGTTGCTGTTCTCATGTTGCTGCTATATTTAGGTATTGTTTGTTTAGTGTGTTATTTGTGATGTTCAGTTATCGGTTTACACAGTGTTTTTTAGTTGTATTTTTTAAGCGTTATTTTCACCAAAATGTGTAATGGATACGCATTAATAAAATGGATTTGTAATGAAACAACTTTCTTCTCGATTTACTCAGTTATTGTTTTTCGACATTTTTTATATCCCCCATATATCCGCAATACTTTATCGATTAATTTGCTCTGCTGTAGCTTTTATTATTGTCATTTATGACATTGTTATTGATGATATGATTTTAAGTGAGATTGATTTTTTTGAGAGTATTTATATCACGATAGTTTTCTGCAGTATTAGCGTTTCAGTTCCTTACAGTCCGATACAGAGGTTGTGATGGATTTCATTTGGTTGTTAGGTTTACTAGCCATATATATTCCAATCCAAATGTGTATTGATGCGTATATTGTGTATCGAACTGACGTACAGCAAAAGGGTTGTGATTACCTGTTGGCATTTCTTCCGTTGCTGACGTTTGCCTATCCAGAACACTATTTGTATAGTTTTATCTCTTTAGTCCTCATTGTATTGTATGGGATATCGCTGCGTTATTATGCAGCATTTAATGACTGGCTTGATTTTGACCAAGACCGTTTGGCTGGATTGTGTCTCGGTGGACTGGGAGTCGGTGGCATAATGATAACAGCGAGCTTGATTTACCAATTTTTACAACATTAACATTAGATGATCTAGGTTTGACAATTTTGTAGCTGAAAGGAGTTAAGCTTGAGCGACAATTTTTTGATGAAGATTATCCCATTGTTCAGGGAACTTTCCATCCAACATATACACAAATGCAATCAATTCTGCGATTAATAGATACAACTCTTTCGGTACTTCATCACCTAATTCTAATAACTGCAAAAACTCACTTAAGTGTGGGTCCTGATGGATATGGATCCCCGCTTCCTTAGCGATTAATATCATCTCCTCGGCAACTAAGTCCTTACCAGTAGCAGTAATTTTTGGGGCACTTTTACCATCAAAACTGAGTGCGACTGCTTGCTGTATTTTTTTCGAGTCATCTTTCATCATGTTCTCTATTAAGCTCTTGTTTTGACTAAATAGTGATCGCCAGGTAATAACGTTGCTGGAATTTGGGCTAACTGCGTTGTGAGCTTACCTGGTGTAAAACCAATTTGAGTAATTTTATCTGACAGTGCTTGGTTAAAGCGTTCTACTTTTGCAAGTAGCATTTGATTGTTGCCTTTAAATTGGATATCAAGCACATCAGCTTGCTTATGAGCACAAATCAATAATGATCCTTGGGCTAAATTAAATTTGAGTTGTAGTTTCCATCCTGCTTTTTTATCTTTGTCTGAATCATTTTCTTGTTCAAATTTACCTTCAAATTGTTCATCGCGTTGGTTAATTGAATATGGTAGAGCAAAGTACCAAGTCATGGCTTGATTGGGATCGGTGCTTGCATGTTGATACAGCGCAATACTGTTAGCCAATTGTGCCAAAGAGTCTGCACCTCCTAGCTTATCTAATGCAGCTAATAGACCTGAATTCGCACTGAGTTTACTCAAGGTTCGTTGTTGCAACTGCGCAAGGTGCGCTTGAAGTTTATCGCTGATCCCTGAGCCTGTTGATTTTGTTTTTACCCCTAATAATAACTGGAATAAGGTTGTGATAGCACTTCCTGAAAACAGTGGTGAGGGCTGTGCGCTAGTTGAGTGACCTAGCTGAGTGTGTGCCAGATTAAGCGCCGCTAAACTGTATAGCTCACTGCTGAGTAATGCCGGATCACTCAATGCACTTAATGGATGTGGGCTAATTTGTGGTAGATGCTTAAACAGTTCGCTGGCTAGATTATGTGGAATTTGTTGGCTTAACTGCTGTTTGATTGGCATCGCGCCTGCTTTTGATAACGCTTTATTCAGCACTTCTATTGGTGCTGGGTCACTGTCACTGTTCATTTTGTTTGATGCAGGGTTGTTTGGTGGATTGTTCTTTGCGCTATTGTCTATCGCAGAAGTGGTGTTTGCTTTGGGAGTGTTTTGTTCCGCTACTGATTTAGTTGGTAATGCTGTTTGCTCTACAGTGTTGTTAACAGCGCTTTTGGCTAGATTGGCTTGCTGTTCCATATTGCTGCCAGTTTTAGCGAGATTCGATTCTGCTGATAGTCCTGATGAGCTTTGCTGTTGTGTTACCGGAGTCAAGGTTTTTACTGCAGTACTGTCTTGGCCGACTTTGGCCGAAGACGGCGTTAATTCATTAGGCGTTTTTTGTTGGGCATCGCTTCCTTTTACCGCATTATCAATGATTGGCAGTGGTGTAGACTCTAGCTTTTTTAGAAATTGACTGAGAATTTGTGCAGGTTCATTTTTAGTTATGATGATGTTTGCCGATTCAAGCGTCTGGGCCGCTTGAGGTGGTGCCGGAAGTTTCGTTAAATTAACGCTTATTTCTGCAATGACTGGCGTGAGTGTAAGTTGCAATTGCTGATGTTGTACCACGACCTTAGCTAGATATTGGCCTGAGTTTAACGCGGTATTGGGCGATAATTGAATGCTTGTGCCACCAGAAAAGGTCAATTTCCCTTGGTCTATTATTGCAGTTGGCAGAGGATAACCTTGAACTCTGGCTGCCAATGATGCGAGTTGTTGTGTTGAAACACCATTTTGTTTTGCTAGTTCCTCGAGACCTTGTGGTAAGGCAAGTTGAATAGGTTGTGCCAAAAGCACTAATTGAGTCGCCACCGTTTGGGCGGGTGCTGTGGCAGTTGAGCCTGCAGAAGCCGTTGGAATTGCAGGCGAGGTACTTTGGCTGTTGATGACTTCTGCTTGGGCTACGGGTAAATTTACGCTGGAAACGGCACGAGCCACAAGCTTAGCTTGATCGCTTGCTATAACGACTTGCGCTGTCTGTTGTAATAACTTTTGCAGTTCAGCGGTCTTGTTAAGTTGATACTGTTGATTTGCAATACTGATGTCGAGTTGTGCGCTTGCTGGTGGTTGCACCACTTTTACAGGCAATAATACTGCTGCTAAATCTGATTTTGTGGTCGACGAGTTGGATACAACGGATTTTTCATTTGAGATTTTTGCTGGCAAAGAAGTACTATCGGTTTGAGTTTGTTTACGCTCAATCACCGCCTGCGGACTGACATCGACAGGTTTGATTGTGACGGTATTGACCGGTTTTTGAGGGAGCGTTGTTGGTACAGCCATAGAAATCCTATCAAACGAACATGTTTGTCTATTGAAATCAATCTACTTGTCAGTGAACAATATCAACTTCATTTACAATTTTTTGATTGATATTGTCAAATGGCACAGTATCCTTAGCTCCCTGTTACCTTTATTGGGACAACATATTGGGTTTTATTACCATTATAGTGAATGATTGCTGGTAACAAAGACGTATGAGTAAGGTCTGATTGCTAAATAGTGAATGATAACAGCCTTACACTTGCTTGCTAAATTATATCGACTTGAACAAAAATTGCTTTAATAAAAAGACAAAAATAGCAGTTTGTTGAGTAGTACCTTTTGTCATTTTAAAGAGAATTATATGAAGTATAAATGGATATTACTTCAGGTGTTTGTTGCAGTTAGCATGCCCGCGTATGCCGAAACCGAAGCACCTCAAGTTACCACATCATCACGACCTGCGGTTGAAATTAAATATAATGATCCTCGCGATCCATTTGAAGAAGTTAACCGCACAATGTGGGACTTTAACTATCTGTTTTTAGATAGGTATGTTATTCGCCCGGTTGCTCATGGTTATAAAGACTATGTTCCTAATCCTGTCAGAACAGGGGTTAATAATTTTGTTTATAACCTAGAGGAACCTAGCTCTCTGGTGAATAATACCTTACAAGGAAAGTGGGGGGGGGCTGCTAATGCAGGAGGTCGTTTTACGGTTAATACCACCATCGGTTTACTGGGGTTAGTCGATGTTGCTGACATGATGGGGATGCACCGTAAACAAGATGATTTTAACGAAGTGTTAGGTTATTACGGTACACCAAATGGTCCTTATTTTATGGCGCCGTTTTATGGCCCAATTGTGACAAGAGAAATCGCCTCTGATTGGGTGGATGGTCTATACTTTCCTTTATCAGAGTTAACGATGTGGCAGTCAGTATTAAAATGGGGCTTAAAGGGCTTGGATGCACGTTCTAAAGCCATTGATCAAGAAAGATTATTAGACAATGCTCTTGATCCTTATGCTTTTGTAAAAGATGCCTATTTGCAGCATATGGATTACAAAGTTTTTGATGGTGATGTGCCATCTAGTCAAGCGGACGATGAGTTACTTGACGAATATTTAGATGAACTAGAATAGTCGAGGCATACAGGCACCTCGGCAGTGTAGTTTGCGAGGTTGTTGTATGGCGCTTACTGATGTCGAGATCCTCTTTGTTGAAGACGACCCGATATTTCGCCATGTCGTTGCTGATTTTTTGCAGGGACAAGGTGCTCGGGTTCAACAAGCATGTAATGGAGATGAAGGTATAGCCCTTTTTTCCGATGCTATTTTTGATATTGTTATTGCAGACTTAAGCATGCCTGGCCTTCACGGTTTGTCGATGCTTAAACAGATGCAGGATATTAATCCTGCTATACCCGCTATTGTTATTTCTGGTAATGATGTGATGTCTGATGTTGTTGAAGCATTGCGCATCGGTGCCAGTGATTATCTGACTAAACCTATTGCTGATTTATTCATTATTGAGCAGGCAATCATCCAAGCTATGATGTCAGCCGCTACGCCGATGAATGTTTCTGGGCAATCGCATTTACAAGAAATGAATGAGTTATCTTATCAAGAGCTCACTGATAACTTATCTTTACTTGAGCAAAATGCTCAAGCGGCCAAAAGTGTTCAGCAGCAGTTATTTCCTGCTTCGCATATCTATTATCCTAAAGCCGAAATCAATTACAGTTTATTTAAAAATAATGATGTTAGTGCTTACTTCATCGACTCTACTATGGTGGGGGAGCATCATTTAGTGATGTATATGGCACACTTTTCACCTGAGGATAATAGCGCTGCTTTTGGCTGTGTCTTATTGCGCAGTTTTATTAATCAGAAACTTAAGCTGTTTAGAAATGGTTTAAGCAATACCTTAATCGAACCTAATAATATGCTGTCGTATCTTCATCAGCGTATGGTGAAGTCTGGGTTACATATTAATACCGATATTATTTATGTGTGCCTCGATTTAAGCGGCTACCAATTATCAATTGGACAATCAGGTAAAGGACTAAGGTGTTATTTACGTAACGGTAATGAACTCACTCCTCTTGCATTGCCCGAATCAGCACCTCTTGGCAGTTCAGGGTGGGATAAGCCGAGTATGCAAACTAGAACCTTATTACGGGATGAACAGATTTGTATTGGTACACATTTTTATGAGCATAAACAACAACTGCTTGAGAACCGCTTTACAGGGCTTGTTTATCAATCTGATATTAAAGCGGGTGGCTTTATGCAGTTAGCGTGTCGCTGATCATTGTTAGAGACTATCTAGACACTAGAAACCTAGAGCGCTGCGCTGCTAGGACGCTTCGCGGCTAGAGGCTATAAAAGCAAACAGCATAGCGAAGCGATCCTAGCAGGACGAAGTCCGTTCTAGTAGCGAAGCGGTCAGCAGGACGCTGTCCGTACTAGCAGCGAAGCGATCCTAGCAGGACGAAGTCCGTTCTAGTAGCTAAGCGACTCTAACAGCCGCAGGCGTTCTATTCCTTGAGCCTAGCAGCCCTTGATGTGGGTATATAAAAAATCCCCTCACAAGTGAAACTTGGAGGGGATTTTATTAAGAATAACAATTACATCAAAACCAATTAACGTTTAATTCCTTCGTGTTCGGCCGTGACTGCAATTTCTTCTTCTAAAACTTCTTCTTCAGTATCATTTTTGTTTTCTGCACCGTGCATCCAGTCAACTAATTTATCTGACATTAGGTATAAAATAATACCTGAGACGACTGCGGTAATACCGATCCCAGCAAAAATTGCCATTGCGTTTGCGAGTTGTTCTTCGACTTCGCCGCCATGACCAATTAACGAACCTACTAGGCCGCCAATTTTGTTTGCTGCAGCAATAAATAGGAACCATGCACCCATCATTAATGATGCGATACGCAGTGGTGCCAATTTAGTGACCATCGATAAACCAATTGGTGATAAACATAATTCACCCATGGTGTGGAAGAAGTAAGCTCCTACTAACCACCACATGCTTGATTTAACTGAAGCGTCGCCGCCCATTTCGAATACTGCGCCCATCATGAATAAGAAACCGATGGCAAGTAAGAATAAACCTAACGCAAATTTAACGGGTGAGTTAGGTTCGTTTTTACCTAAGCGGATCCAAATAGAGGCAATCACTGGAGCAAAAACAACAATAAAAATAGCATTGAGTGATTGGAAGTAAGTGGTAGGTACTTCCCACGAACCAATCATACGATCAGTGAAATTGTTAGTGAACAAGTTCATTAATCCGCCAGCTTGTTCAAAGCCAGCCCAGAAAATAATGGTGAATAATCCCATTACCATAATGACTTTAATACGGTCACGTTCAATCTTCGTTAGCGGTTCACTTCTGGTTTCACCTTTAGCTGCATTTTTTCTTTGTTCTACTTTAGCTGCCGGTTCGACACCGATGTCGCCAAGTAATTTTTGCGCAAAGAAAAACTGAATAATTAACGATAAAATCATACCAACACCTGCGCAGAAGAAACCTGCTTGCCAGTTGTTGATAAATACTTCTTCACCACCAATTACAACTTCATGACCAAATGAAGTGTAAGCCCAAGCTACAATAAAGCCTGACAAAGCTGCACCTAAGTTGATACCCATGTAAAATATGGTGAATGCGCCGTCACGACGATGATCACCAGCAGGGTATAAATCACCTACCATAGTGGAGATATTTGGTTTAAATAGACCGTTACCTATAATTAACGTCCCTAAACCAATATAAAACATCATGGTTTCTAAACCCGGCATCCAACTATGTGGTGCTGCAAGCGTAAATTGACCCGCTGCCATTAAGAAGCCACCAATATAAATGGCTTTACGTTGACCCAATACGTTATCAGCTAACCAACCACCAATTAATGGTGTTAAGTAAACTAAACCGGTAAAAGTACCATATAGTGATAATGCGTCTGCTTGGCTCCAGCCTAAACCACCACCTGCTTCATTGCTTTGGACTTTATCTACCAAATAAAGTACTAAAATTGCACGCATTGCGTAATAGCTAAAGCGTTCCCATAGTTCTGTTGTAAAAAGTAAGAACAGCCCCTTAGGGTGTCCAAACAATGTACCTTGTGGTTTTGCGTCACTCATTAAGTCTTCCACCTTAAGCTTGTGATTGCCTGTGAGAAAATATCGTCACAGAAATAATTGTTTGCAAGAGTTGTCTATGACTGCTTTATCAACTAACACCTGAAATATCGAGTGTTTGACCGTGACTACGCAGTACTGAGCAACTTTATTGTTTATTTTTTATAATAAATAATGTCAGTTTGACGCTGAATGTTAACCAAACATCAAAAAGCTAACCTTATATACCCTTTTCATGCCAATAAAGTCAATGTTAATGCGGGGAACAGAGAGGTTAAGCTTGTTATAAAATGTGTCAATACAAACAATCAACTACCAGCAATGTTGGCAATTTGTTTTGTTTTTGTTGTTAAGTTAACTGGAAGTTAATAAGGTTTTCAGGCATGGTGCCGATACCTATATCACGCTTTAGTGAGACTTTAGTTAAGCGTGATTGTGCAAGGTGTTGATTATAAAGTGTTGTCTTTTAATTTAAGTCATAAACAGTTAAAATACGATTCATTAACAAATTTC
>NZ_PJAP01000047.1:0-1443 GCF_002836795.1 Shewanella sp. 11B5
CGCCTAGAATTTGTTGATGCCATTGAAGAACTTGCAGGTCAACTTGGTCTTGCCGTACCACGAGAGCAAGGCACAGGAAAAAGACCAGATCAAGGATTAAGTCGAGACTTATACGAACTGATGGAAGAAGCGAACCTCTTCTATCAAAGCCAACTTAGGCAGCATACAGACAAACAAAAAGTTGTCGATTATCTTGAGTTTCGCGGATTATCGAGTGACGTTGTTGAGCAGTTCGGTATTGGGTTTGCCCCCGATGGTTGGGATGGTTTACTGGGTCGTTACAGGCAAAATTTGCCCGCCCAAGATAAATTACTAACCGCAGGCATGTTAATTGCCAATGATAGCGGTAAACGGTACGACCGTTTTCGCGACAGATTAATGTTCCCAATACGCGATCGTCGTGGTCGTGTGGTTGGATTTGGTGGTAGAGTTTTGGGTGACGGCACCCCAAAGTACTTGAATTCTCCAGAAACGCCCATATTTCATAAGGGTAATGAACTTTATGGTTTATATGAGCTAAAACAAAAACACCGTGATCCACAACATGTGTTAATTGTTGAAGGGTATATGGATGTCGTCGCACTCGCCCAATTTGGGGTTGATTATGCGGTTGCATCGCTAGGTACATCGACTACAGCTGAACAATTTCAGCTTTTAGTGCGTAGTGCAAAACAAGTGGTTTGTTGTTATGACGGTGACCGCGCAGGCCGCGAAGCAGCTTGGCGTGCACTAGAAACAGCGCTACCACTGTTAAAACCGGGTGACCAAGTCAAGTTTATGTTTCTGCCGCAAGGTGAAGACCCTGACACTATGGTCCGCAAAATTGGCAAAGAAGCATTCGAAGCCTTAATGCAAAAAGCCATGTTACTGCCCGAGTTTTTGTTTGACACATTAAGTGCTAACCACGGTACCGATAAAGGGGCATTAGCCAAGCAAGCAATTGCGCTAATCGAAAAGGTACAAGATACCGTCCTACAGAATTTACTGTTAGAAAATTTAGCACATAAATTAGGCATGAACAGTAGCGAAGATTTAAAGAAAAAATTAGGTTTTACTGTAAAACAGGCAAAACCATTAAATGCGAAAGGCTTACAAGGTCGTGGTACGCCATTAAGATTGGCCATTGCCCTGCTGGTCCAAAACCCAAGTTTAGGCTTTGGTTTGGCCAAACAGCCTGCACTAGATCGATTACAGATGACCGGCATAGAATTGCTCAATCATTTGTTAGATATAACTCGAGAGCAGACGTTAAACAGCGCACAACTACTTGAAATGCATAGAGAGCATAATCAAAAAAGCACTCTAATAAAGCTAGCCCAATGGGAACATCAAGTGGCGGATGAAAACGTATTGCCAGAGTTCAAGCAAACCCTGATTTGGTTAAACAACCAATATATTGAACAACGATATCAGGAATTAAGCCTAAAACAGGCTTTAACGAAA
>NZ_PJAP01000048.1:0-1443 GCF_002836795.1 Shewanella sp. 11B5
ATCATTTTAAATTTTTTGTTAATGTTTTTAGTAGCCTGTGACAACCCACAAACACAAGAACACGCTAATTTAGCCATCGATAAAACGTTATGTCAGTTTTCTGTTGGAGAATGTTACAAAAAGGTAGCCGACTTGCAGGTCGGTTTATTGATTGATCCCGTCAATACCCCCAGCGAAAAACCATTAATAGTTACGCTTACCAGCAATCAAGCGATCACTAATATTTCAATTAGAATTGAAGGGCGCGATATGTTCATGGGTATTATCCCAGTTTCATTGTCCGAAATAAAAGATAATGTCTATCAAGGACCATTGGTTTTCGGCTCATGCAGCAGTAATTATATGGTATGGCGAGTATTTGTTTCATTTGATTACCAACAACAGCCACGGACATTAATGTACGATTTCTTAGCCGATAACGATAACAACTAACGTTATCGCTAACTTATATGCAGATGACGATACCTTTGTGGGCTAGGGCAGAGGTAATTTAATGGCTATAGGCATTTCATTTCACTATAGCAAAGGTCTTAAATAGGCCTATTTAATTGTCATTATGGTTAGTTTCAGTGTCATCCCGTCAAAAACTTCACTCCTACAGTTCATTTCTCATTTCACATCGAATCTTATGTCTAGTACTGGCATCATATTGCATTAACGGTTATCAGCACTTGTCGATTAAACATTTCAAGTGAGCCTTTATATGCGCATATGTCATGATCAACAGCACAGAAGTGGTGAGAACAGCCACAATGCAATTGATAACTATTCTCATTAATGTATTATTAAGATACAGCATTCATCTTTCCAGGGTGAGTAGGGAATAGAGCAATAACGTTATGAAAAAGAGTAGCGTGAAATAAGGAGCACACATGAACAGAATAAATGTGTCTATCGATGCAGATAAAGTGGCCCAATTAATTAAAGCAGGTCATTTATGTGCTGCAGACTTACAATGCCTAGACAGGGCAAGTAAACAAACCGTTTGGCAATTGTGTTTATGGAGCTGCCAAAAAAGGTCGACATGTCACAATAAGCAGTGTCAGCAAGCATGTATGCCATCAACTGCAGTAGAGCATTGCATGCAACAATTGATAACAGACAAAGATATTGCAGTATCAACATATCCAAAACACATCGCTAAAAATCGGTACGATTGATGCCGATAAATAACATTATCGGCATCAGGCAAAAAATAGTACAATAAGGTAATACAATCAATAACCTATAATTAATCATATGACCAATAATATCACTGATGAGCTGCCGCCAGTATTACCACTTTTTGATGCTGCAGAGCATGTATTACAAGGTAATGCGGACGTTAATCAGTACATTACCCGAATTTCAATAGATAAAGTTGCCGATGCAGGACTCATTATAGAGCACTGTGCCGATTGGTTATTTGAGCAAAAGCAGTCAGAAAACAACTATAAAGCCTAC
>NZ_PJAP01000049.1:0-1441 GCF_002836795.1 Shewanella sp. 11B5
AATTTGGCTCCTAAAATATAATAAAATAAAAATGTAACACTAACATAACGACAGAACGATGACATACTTAAGTCATCGTTCCTTTTACGGTATTTATTTTGCTAATTCAGCTTTTATCCAATCAGCGATTTTATTTTCCATCACCGCCATTGGTAACGACCCTGACGTGAGCAACTGATCATGAAAACCCTTTAAGTCAAATTTATCACCCAAAGCTTTCTCTGCATCTGCACGTAAGCGCAAAATAGTTAACTGGCCAACTTTATAAGATAGCGCTTGACCAGGTATAGCCATGTAACGCTCTACTTCTGCAACAATATCGGACTCCGCCATTGGAGAATTATCTTTCATGTATTGAATAGCTTGTTCGCGACTCCAGCCTTTCGCATGAAGTCCAGTGTCAACGACTAACCGCATCGCTCTTAACATTTCATCTGATAACTTACCAAAGTACTGATATGGATCATTAAATACGCCCATCTCAATGCCTAAATACTCTGCATACAACGCCCAACCTTCTTCAAACGCAGTGTAACCCTGGAAGCGCTGAAACTGTGGGACGTCAGTTAACTCTTGTTTAATCGCAATCTGAAAATGATGACCAGGAGCGGCTTCGTGCAATGATAGGGTTGTCATGCCCCATTTAGGTTGTGCTTTTAAGTTGTAAGTATTGATATAAAATACACCTGGGCGTGAACCGTCCACAGCAGGTGATTCATACGATGCACCAGCGGCAGATTTCTCACGAAAACTCTCTACGGGCTTAACAATGTAATCCGCTTTAGGCATTACATTAAAATACTGAGGTAATACTTGATTTATATGATCTTTAATTGCCATATAACCATCAATCAAATCTTTTCTGTCAGTAAAAAAGTACTGTGGTTCTGAAGATAAGGAGGCAAAAAATGCGGTTAAATCACCTTTAAAACCAACTTGCTCTCTCACCTTGTCCATCTCGGATAAAATACGTGCAACCTCAGACAAACCAATTTGATGTATTTCATCCACTGATAAAGTTGTTGTTGTGTGGCTATTAGCTAAGTGTTGATACCAATCTTTACCATTTGGCAGTCCCCACCAACCATCAGAAGCTCGTGAACTGGGTAAATACACATTTTTTACATAGTCACGTAACTGAGTCAATGCCGGTAATAGCTCAGAATCAATAAGTTGAGAGTATTCTTTGGTTAATTGTGCTTTTTGTTCAGCTGTAAAACTTTCAGGCAGTAAATTAATTGGGGAATAAAAAAAACTGCTCTGTGCATCAGTAACAAGTTGGGCATCCAACTGAGGAATAATCCGCTCGACAAGCACTCGTGGTAATACAACTTTACTTGCAATACCTTCATCCATACGTTGCTGTGCAAGTTTAGTCCAGTTAATAAACCCACGTAAGCGACTTAACCAATTTTGATAATCTTCAACAGTCTTAAATGGT
>NZ_PJAP01000050.1:0-1438 GCF_002836795.1 Shewanella sp. 11B5
AGAATGAAAGAGTTTATCGTCACTAAACAAAAACCATTACAAGCTGATAAAATACGGATTACAGCGCTAATATCAACAACTCACGACCATTAATTGGCCTTTAAATACGGCAACAGTCTAACGAGATTGCCAACAATAACACTTAACACTGTAATGGAGGTCCATTACATCAGATAATCTTACGATATGACAGTATTATTTGCTTGTTACGTTAACTTTCCAAATGAAAAAATCTCAATAAGATATTAATTGAGATTGGGAGCAATTATGGCTTTAACTCTTAGTTTAAAGCGCGTTATGCTTAGTGCAAATAGCTAATATAAGGTTCTATTCATGTTCGATACCCTAAAAGCCTTACCAGCAGATCCTATTTTAGGCCTGCTAACTCAATACCGCGAAGACAGCCACGCAAATAAAGTTGACTTAGGTGTGGGCGTTTATAAAGACCCTGTAGGTCATACGCCAATTTTAGATTGTGTTAAAGCCGCCGAAAAAATTCGTTTAGACACCGAAACAACCAAGGTGTACATAGGCCCGACTGGCTCAGCGTCATTCAACCAACTTATGGGTGAATTAGCTTTTGGTGCTAGCCACAGTGCATTACTGGCTAACCGAGTTCGTACAGTGTCAACCCCTGGCGGAACTGGCGCCCTGCGCGTGGCGGCAGACTTTATTAAACGTTGTAATCCTAATGCGGTGCTATGGGTAAGTGACCCAACATGGGCAAACCACACAGGGTTATTTGAAGCTGCAGGTATTACGGTTAAAACCTATCCGTATTATGACTATGACAGCAAAACACTTAAGTTTGACCAAATGCTGGCAACCTTAAATACCATTGGTAAAGATGACGTAGTGCTTTTACATGCTTGTTGTCATAACCCAAGCGGTATGGATTTAACCACTGAGCAATGGGATGAAGTGGTTAAGGTTACGGTGAAGCAAGGGTTTACACCATTAATTGATATGGCTTACCAAGGTTTTGGTGACGGCGTAGATGAAGATGCTTATGGCGTTCGTCAGATGGCTGCAGCAGTTGAAAGCATGATTCTATGCAGCTCTTGCTCGAAAAACTTTGGTTTATACCGCGAACGTATTGGCGCTTGCTCAATTGTTGCTAAAGATAGCGCAACTGTTGATGTTGCCCAATCGGTATTGTTATACGTAGTGCGCTGCATTTATTCTATGCCGCCAGCACACGGTGCTGCGATTGTTGAGACCATTTTAGGTACCCCAGCCCTCAAACAACAATGGTTAGACGAGCTTAAAGTGATGCGTGACCGAATTAATGGTAACCGGGCAATGTTGGTCAATCAATTAACAGCCAATGGTGTTGAACGTGACTTTAGTTTTATCGCCCGTCAAAAAGGGATGTTCTCATTTTTAGGTGTTAATCCAGAACAAGTGGCAATCCTTAAACAGCAATACAGTGTGTACA
>NZ_PJAP01000051.1:0-1435 GCF_002836795.1 Shewanella sp. 11B5
TAGTCACTTAAAGAAAGTTTGATGAGAAAAGGCATTTTATTAGCTGGAGGTTCAGGCACTCGGCTATACCCTATCACCCAAGTGGTTTGTAAACAGCTATTACCCATTTACGATAAACCGATGGTTTATTATCCTTTGTGCACTCTTATGCAAGCTGGTATTACTGATATTTTGCTTATTTGTGCCCCTTCAGATTTAGCTCTTTTCAAAGCACTTTTACGCTATGGTTTTTCCTCACTCATTCAACATATTACTGATAGACTAGGACACGATCGCCGCTATGCTATTGATGCGAGTAAATTGACTACTACATTGCATTGGACACCAAAACATAACTTCTCGGATGGTTTACGCCAAACCGTTCAGTGGTATTTGGCTCACTATCAATGAAAATATTAACGTTTGGTCAAACCGGTCAACTCGCCAGAGCCTTAAAACGTGTTCAGCCCAAAACTGCAGAACTAATCCAACTCAGCCATCAACAAGTTGATATTACTCAGCCACAACTCATTGATGAAGCGTTAGCTTTTTATCGGCCCGATATCATCATCAACTGCGCGGCTTATACTGATGTAGAAAAAGCACAAATAAACCCAGTCGCAGCAATGCAAATCAATGCATTGGCCGTTGAGTATATGGCAAAAGCAGCCAGTAATTATGGAATCAAACTAATTCAATTGTCGACTGATTATGTATTCGATGGTCGCTCATCGACACCTTATTCTGTGACACAAAAACCATCAGCCATTAATGCTTATGGGCAGTCAAAATTACTCGCCGAAGAGACATTATTGAGCTATCAATCTGCTCTATTTTGTATTGTGCGAACTTCTTGGCTTTACCATCACAGCGGCAATAATTTTGTTACCACTATGCTAAAGTTAATGACGCAGTCACATAATCAACAAACGATAGGATCAAGCGCAAACAACCCCATCAAAGTTGTTAACGACCAAACGGGCAGCCCGACAATGGTTGACGATTTTGCACGTTTTCTGTGGAAACTGTGTTCACAAAAACAATGGTCAGCGATTTACCATTGGAGTAATGCAGGTAAGTGTACTTGGTATGAGTTTGCTCAAGAGATCAAAACACAAGGAATAGCGTTAGGCTTATTACCTCAGTCAATTTATTTACAACCTATTACATCAGAACAATATGCTTCTATCGTTAATAGACCCGCTTTCAGTGTGTTAGACACCCGCTTATCACACACACTCGCCATACCAAAACCTTGGCAACAACAATTAGCTCAATGCCTTAATGAGCTGGTGCTGAGTAAAGTTTGATTGTTTACAGTAAAAAATGAATTGTCATATCAGTGTCATCTTTACGTGCAATAATTTTTACCATCAAGGATGAAATATTTCGCTTTAGCTTGTCATTAACTTTAGGTAAAAAGAGGCTGTACCAACAGAGGTACAGTTATCTGGAA
>NZ_PJAP01000052.1:0-1435 GCF_002836795.1 Shewanella sp. 11B5
TAACAAAAAATTGATTATTGTCTGCTTAAAAACCTGTTTAGGAATATAGCTTTGTTCAACAACTTACATGTATCGTTAACGACTCCGGCATTATTATTCCCAGCAATTTCTTTATTGCTATTGGCCTACACTAATCGTTTTTTTTCGTTAGCGGCATTAATCCGACAATTAAGTAACGACAAAAAACCGGTGCAAGGCGAGCAAATTAAAAACTTACGCCAACGCATTATTATCATCCGAAAAATGCAAGAAGCCGGTGTCAGCAGCTTTGCCCTATGTGTGTTTTGCATGATTTTGATTTATGTTGGTTTTAACCAAATTGGTTCGGTAGTCTTTGGGTTAAGTTTATTACTGTTATTGTATTCGTTAATTTTATCTGTAATCGAGATCCGTATTTCAGTCGATGCTCTCACGATTCACCTTGAAGAGTTAAGTAAATGAGTCAGTGGATCTATTTTTTTGATTTATGTGGTACCGCGGTATTTGCCCTTTCGGGAGCGTTAGCTGCGGGCAAGCATCGTATGGACCCCTTTGGCGTTATCGTGTTGGCTTCTGTTACTGCAATTGGTGGCGGCAGTATTCGCGATGCGTTAATAGGTGCCACGCCAGTTTTTTGGATCCGCGATCCTAATTATATGCTCGTCATTCTTGCGACCGTAATAACCTGCTTAGTGTTAGTGCGTAAACCGCATAAATTACCCCCACGCTCATTATCTATTGCCGATGCACTCGGTTTAGCACTATTTACCGTAATTGGTGCAGAAAAAGCCTTATTGCTTGAATTATCTGGTATGGTCGCGGTAGTTATGGGATTAATAACCGGTGTCGGTGGTGGTATTATCCGAGATTTGTTATGTAGGCAAATTCCAATGGTGTTGCGAACGGAAATTTACGCAACCGCTTCCATCGTTGGAGGGATCTGTTATACCTTAAGCATATTTGTCGGCATGGATAGCATGACATCGATGTTGATCGCTATGTTCAGCACGCTAATCATCCGTCTGAGTGCTATCCGCTGGCACTTATCTTTACCGGCTTTTGATTTGAAAACAAAGAGAATTTAATGTGCGAATAATCTTCATATTATGCTGTTTGCTATTGAGCTTTCCGAGCAAAGCCAATATTGGCGATATGCCACGAGAACAACAACTTGCGATGCAATACATGGAAGCGCTCACGGATCATGACTATACCGTCCTGCGTCGTTTCTACTCTCGCGACACAGTATTTTACGATAAAACAGCCAATACGACTTACACTGGTGGTCGGCATATTATTGCGTTTTTACAACGGGCTCACGAAGGCGTATTAGAATACCGTTTAAACGTAGAACACATGTTTAATACCGGCTCTCTCGTGGTGATTATCGGCAGTTACCGATTACGAGGTCCCGGCGATCAATATGGTAAACCCGGTAAAATTATCGACCTTGCAG
>NZ_PJAP01000053.1:0-1430 GCF_002836795.1 Shewanella sp. 11B5
TCCAGCACCTTTTGCTGGTACGTTAGCAGAATTAAAAATCGCTGTCGGTGATACCGTTTCTGAAGGTACCTTAATTGCGATGATGAGTGCAGCTAACGCTGCACCGGCTAAAGTAGAAGCTGCTGCGCCAGCACCTAAAGCTGAAGCGCCAGTGGCACAAGCTGCAGCTCCTGCACCAGTGACGCCTGTTGCCGCACCAAGTGTTGGTAGCTCGGAAGTCATTGAAGTTAAAGTACCTGATATCGGCGGCGACACAGATGTGTCTGTCATCGAAGTATTGGTTGCTGTTGGCGATAGCATTGACGTTGATACGGGTTTAATTACCTTAGAAACTGACAAAGCAACAATGGATGTACCGTCACCTAAAGCAGGTGTGGTTAAATCAGTGACAGTGGCCGTTGGCGACAAAGTGTCTGAAGGTTCATTGGTTATCACGCTAGAAGTAGCCGGTTCAGCACCTGTTGCATCTGCGCCACAAGCTGCCGCTCCGGTAGCACAAGCAGCTCAGGCACCAGCAGCACCAGCCGCAACGACAACTCAAGTACAAGAAATTCATGTGCCTGATATTGGCGACGCCAATGATGTTGATATTATCGAAGTGCTGGTTGCTGTTGGTGATGAAATCACTGCAGATCAAGGGTTAATTACCCTTGAAACAGACAAAGCGACAATGGAAGTACCAGCACCATTTGCCGGTAAACTTGTGTCGTTAACGGTTAAAGTGGGCGATAAAGTGTCTCAAGGTAGCTTAATTGCGACCATTGAAACCACTAGCTCAGCACCAGTGGCACAAGCTGCACCGACTCAAGCAGAGCCTGCTGCAGCGGCAGCCGCACCAACTATGGCTGCCAATCGTCCATCAACTCCACCAGTGCCGTTTCACCCAAGTGCTGCTGTTACTGCGTCAACCGGCGTTGTTCATGCATCGCCTGCGGTACGTCGCTTAGCGCGTGAGTTTGGTGTTGATTTAACCAAGGTTTCTGGTACTGGCCGTAAAGCGCGTATTTTGAAAGACGACGTGCAAGCATTTGTGAAATACGAATTATCACGCCCTAAAGCAACTGCTGCTACCGCGGTTTCTGGTGGTGCTGGTGGCTTAAACGTAATTGCAGCGCCTAAAGTTGATTTCAGTAAGTTTGGTGAAGTGGAAGAAATACCACTAAGCCGTATCCAGAAAATATCTGGTCCTAACTTACATCGCAACTGGGTAACCATTCCACATGTTACTCAGTTTGATGAAGCTGATATCACTGAGATGGAAGCATTCCGTAAGCAGCAGAACGACCTTGCTGCGAAGAAGAAAGCGGATTACAAGATCACTCCATTAGTGTTCATGATGAAAGCCGTCGCCAAAGCATTAGCTGAGTTCCCAGTATTTAACTCTAGTTTGAGTGCTGATGGTGAGTCGCTTATTCAGAAGAAGTACTTCC
>NZ_PJAP01000054.1:0-1426 GCF_002836795.1 Shewanella sp. 11B5
ATTGCAGGCCCGTCTAACCCACACAGTCGTGTACCGACATCTGAATTAGCGGCGCGTGGTATTAGTGGCGTGGTTGAAAACGAACCCGGTAAAATGCCCGATGGTGCAGTGATTATTGCTGCGATTACCAGTTGTACTAACACCAGTAACCCACGCAACATGATTGCTGCCGGTTTATTGGCTCGCAATGCCAATGCCCGTGGATTATTACGTAAACCTTGGGTGAAATCATCGCTTGCGCCTGGCTCTAAAGCAGTGCAATTGTATTTAGAAGAAGCAGGTTTATTGCCTGAGCTTGAAAACTTAGGGTTTGGCATTGTCGGCTTTGCCTGTACCACGTGTAACGGCATGAGCGGCGCGCTTGATCCGGTTATTCAACAAGAAGTGATTGATCGCGACTTATACGCTACTGCAGTATTGTCGGGCAATCGTAACTTTGATGGCCGTATTCATCCTTATGCTAAGCAAGCATTTTTAGCATCTCCACCTTTGGTTATTGCTTACGCCATTGCCGGTACGATTCGTTTTGATATTGAAAAAGATATTTTAGGCATCGATAACCAAGGTCAAGCGGTTACGTTGAAAGACATATGGCCAACCGACGAAGAAATTGATGCAGTTGTTAAAGCAAGCGTTAAGCCTGAACAATTCCGTAAAGTGTATGAGCCAATGTTCGACATTAAAGTCGAGTATGGTACTCACGTAAATCCACAATATGATTGGCGTCCGCAAAGCACTTATATTCGCCGTCCACCTTATTGGGACGGAGCATTGGCGGGTAAGCGCACCATGAAAGGTATGCGTCCATTAGCAGTGCTTGGAGACAACATCACCACCGATCATTTATCGCCATCAAATGCGATTATGCTCGACAGTGCCGCAGGTGCATATTTACACAAAATGGGCTTGCCTGAAGCTGACTTTAACTCTTATGCCACTCACCGTGGCGATCACTTAACTGCGCAGCGTGCCACCTTTGCTAACCCTAAACTGTTTAACGAAATGGTGCAGGAAAATGGCAAGGTTAAGCAAGGATCACTTGCGCGCATAGAACCTGAAGGCCAAGTCACTCGCATGTGGGAAGCGATTGAAACCTATATGGAACGTAAGCAACCACTGATTATTATTGCTGGTGCAGATTACGGTCAAGGTTCGTCACGTGACTGGGCTGCAAAAGGCGTGCGCCTTGCTGGGGTTGAAGTGATTGTTGCTGAAGGCTTTGAGCGTATTCACCGCACTAACTTGGTGGGTATGGGCGTGTTACCGCTTGAGTTCACTGCAGGTCATAATCGTCATACTTATCATATTGATGGCACGGAAACCTACGATGTGGTGGGCGAACGCAAACCGGGCGCTATGTTAAATGTGATTATGACTCGTAAAAATGGTGAGCAAGTGACCATTCCGGTTAAATGTCGTGTTGACA
>NZ_PJAP01000055.1:0-1423 GCF_002836795.1 Shewanella sp. 11B5
GCCACCACTAAAATACCTGGATTTAAATCTTTAAAACGTCCAGTCATCAATTTGATCGCAGCATAAGAAATAAACCCAAGACCAATTGCATTGGCTATAGAGAAGGTTAACGGCATTAATAAACACGTCACAACAACGGGAGCTGCTTCAGTAATATCTTCCCAATCAACATTGACTAGACCAGACATCATTAGGATTGCGACATAAAACAAGGTACCTGTTGTGGCATATGCTGGCACCATACCGGCTAATGGCGACACAAATAACGCCGCTAAAAACAGTAATCCAACTACAACGGCAGTTAAACCTGTGCGACCACCTGCACTCACCCCTGCGATACTTTCGATGTAGCTCGTGGTAGTTGATGTACCTAATGCAGCACCAGTAATAGTGGCGACACTGTCTGCGGTTAAGGCACGTTTTACTCGAGGTAAACGGCCTTTTTCATCAAGCAGTCCGCCACGTTGAGCAACAGCAACTAAGGTACCTGATGTGTCAAATAAATCGACAAATAAGAAAGCAAAAACCACCGACAACATGCTCACTTCTAATACACTAGACAAGTCCATCTTCATAAATGTCGGCGCGAGAGACGGCGGCATAGAAATTAAACCTTGGTATTGCACATCACCAAATATCATTCCTAAAACTGTCACTATTAGAATGCTAAAAATAACGGCAGCCTTTAGACCACGATGAACCATGGCAATAATTAAGAAAAAACCTAATGCGGCCATCAAGGCTGGAAATGAGGTGATATCGCCCATAGTCACTAATGTTGCTGGGCTTGCCACAACAATACCGGCATTTTTTAAGCCTATTAAGGCTAAAAATAATCCAATACCAGCAGCAATACCAAAACGTAACGACATTGGAATACTATTAACTATCCACTCACGTATTTTGACTAAGGATAAAATTAAGAAGCACACACCTGACATAAAGACCGCGCCAAGTGCCGTTTCCCAGCTATACCCCATTTCGCCAACTACGGTGTAAGTAAAAAAGGCATTCAGCCCCATACCCGGAGCCAATGCTATCGGGTAATTAGCTAATAACCCCATCACTAAGCAACCTATGGCAGCTGCTAAACATGTGGCAACAAATACCGCACCATGATCCATCCCAGCATCTGCAAGCATCATAGGGTTAACAAAAATGATGTAAGCCATCGTTAAAAAAGTAGTCAGACCGGCCATAGCCTCTTGCTTAAGACTCGTGTTGTTCTGTTTAAGTTTAAATAGTTTTTCTAACATGGAACGGGGTTCCTTGGGCAAAGGTTAACATTGGATTAATAGTCAAATTACGATAAATGAGGATACGGTATGCCTTGTGCTACTGACCATACTCACAGAGTCGACATCTTTACAGAGGGCTTACTTTAATTGCGGGGAATTATAAATACTTACGACCTTGATAGCTA
>NZ_PJAP01000056.1:0-1420 GCF_002836795.1 Shewanella sp. 11B5
CGGTTGATGATGAGCATACTGCGAGGCAAATGCTGACTATTGCTTATGACGAAGCAAAGCGTATAGAACATAAATTCAGCCGTTTTATTGAAGGTAACATAGCTTGGCAGTTAAACCTTGCCCAAGGTGAAACCACACCGATCGATGCCGAAACAGCTCATTTATTACAGTTTGCTCAACAGTGTTTTCAATTAAGCGAATCAGCTTTTGATATCAGTGCCTGTCCTTTAATGGCGTTATGGCGCTTTGATGGTAACCATCGAGTGCCGTTACAAACTGATATTGATGCCGCTTTGCTTAAGGTGGGTTTTGATCGCATTGCATTGACTGATAAGACCGTTTGCATGCCTGCAGGCATGAGTGCCGACTTTGGCGGTATCGGTAAGGAATATGCGGTTGATCGCACTGCACAAAGATTAACGAATCGTTGGCCAAATCAATCGGTATTAGTCAACTTTGGGGGCGACATTGCTTGCCCTGTCACCAAAAGTGATGGCTGGCAGGTAGGGATTGAAAACCCGCATAAGCTTGATAACGCTGCAGCACTGTTAACTATTCGCCAAGGTGCGTTAGCCACTAGTGGCACTACTCGGCGCTATATTGAGGTAGACAGTAAACGTTATGGGCATATTATTAATCCTCAAACGGGATACCCCGTAGAACAAGCGCCATTATCTGTCACTGTGCTGGCGCCCAATTGTGTTATGGCTGGAATGTTGGCCACAATGTCGATGCTAAAAGGAGCTGATGCTGAAGATTTTTTACAGCAACAAGGTGTCGATTTTAAGGTATTTCGTTAATGAATAAGGGTAGTGAATGCGGGTGTTATTAGTAGAAGATAATAAGCTGTTAGCACAAGGCATCGTGATGAGTTTAGCTAAATCAGGTATTCAGGTCGATCATTTAGCATCATATAATCAAGCACAAATCGCCTTAGAAAATGAAGATTTTAGCGCCATTATTCTCGATTTAAGTTTACCCGATGGCAATGGTGCTGACTTATTAAAACAGTGGCGTAAAAATGGTATCTCGTTACCTATAATTGTGTTGACCGCAAATACAGATTTTGACACTCGCTTAATGTGTTTAGATATTGGTGCAGATGATTATTTAAGTAAGCCTTTTGATGTGAGGGAATTAATCGCGAGGCTTAAAGCGATTATTCGACGCCAGCATGGCCTAGATAATAACCAATTCAGTTACGGTGCACTCAACATTGATTTTGCCCGCTGTGAAGTTCATTTTCGCGATGAGTTAGTGTCGCTTTCACGTCGTGAATATCAATTATTACTCGAATTTGCTCAATCAGCAGGTCGCGTGTTAACCCGTAATCAACTTGAACAGTTAACTTATGGATGGGATGAAGTTGGCAGCAACTCTATTGAAGTGCATATTCATCATTTACGTAAAAAAACCGCCA
>NZ_PJAP01000370.1:0-8108 GCF_002836795.1 Shewanella sp. 11B5
TTCCCACACCGAAGGTCAATAAAATTAGCGCCTTTACTGGTTGCTATATTATTGAAAATATCTGTGGAGATCCCAGGGTAAAGCGTTACCACACCTACAGGTTGCGGACTGATGGTAACAACCTCTAACGGGGCACCCGTTGGCTGCGTTATTTTACCCGCTTTGAGGTTAATTTTAATGCCGGCTTCTAGCAACATCGGGAAGTTAGGCGATGCAAACGCATCGAATCCGTCTGCATGGGCTTTGGTTGAGCGATTACCACGAAACAGTTTGTTATTAAAAAATAAACAGACTTCTGCAACTGGGTAGTTGGCCGCAATATAAAGCGAATTGAGCAAGTTGGTTTGACCGTCTGAACGTAACTGCGCCAACGGAATTTGTGAACCTGTTACGATAACTGGCTTGGATAAACCTTGCAGCATAAATGACAATGCAGAAGCGGTATAAGCCATGGTATCTGTTCCATGTAAAATGACGAAACCGTCGTATTTTTCATAGTTGGCTTGAATATCATTAGCTATCATTTGCCAGTCTGTCGGCGCCATATTGGATGAGTCAATTAATGGGCTGTATTCATGAATGACAAACTCTGGCATTTCAGTATGGTAAAACTCGGGCATTGACTGAACACAATCGGTTAAGAACCCTGATACTGGCACAAAACCATTAGCGGTCTTTTGCATCCCGATGGTACCGCCAGTATAGGCAACGTAAATTGAACGTTTTGTCATGTATGTAGGCTCTTTTTTAACAGCGATTGCAGATTGCGCAAATATACCAATTCCAATAATTATCTGGTCATTCAGCGGGAGTTCTGCGCCTTTTAGGCAAGTAATAGGATTGCCGACATAGTTGTTCTCGGCAACAGCTCCTGCGTTGCTCTATCTCCTGCATCCTTGCAGTCGTACGTCAAAATCATATTGAGCAGCATAAAAGGTGCAGAAACCCGCCCTTGGGAGCCACTCAGGCTTTCCATTTATTTGTTGCATTGTTTTACAAGGGAACAACCATTCTTTCAACAATGCGCCTCAAACTGAAAAACCTGAGTTACTCTGATTGAGCACATAATTAATGAAATTGGTATTATACGAGTTTATTTATCGATCCCCAATAAAAAAGCCTGCTAAGCAGGCTTTTTTTGAATAATCTTCATATTGCGGTCATTTGAGTGATTAGTAATTACAGTTTTCGCAATACATATAGACATGATTAGGGTCATCAAACATCGACAATGTTTCAAATGCGCCAGCCCACTGCTTGGCAAAGCGCTCAATGAAACTGGTTTGACGAACACTGTCTGGAACATAAGCCACAGTAGCGCCCATGATTTGCTGCATCAGTTGTTGTTCAGCGCTAAGCTCTTGCTCAATCACTTTAACATCGAACTTGTCCATTTTCGCTAAATCAGCAGCTTTGGCTAATGCCACATCCATATCACCCAGTTCATCAACTAGGCCTAAGGTGAGTGCGCGTTTACCTGTCCATACACGGCCTTGAGCAATATTATCTACTTGCTCTAGCGTCATATGACGCTCTTTTGCTACCAGAGAAATAAACTCATGGTAACCCCGTTCAATATGACGTTGTACTACCGCGGCAACTTGTGGGTTTAATTCACGTGCAGGCGATAAACCTGCCCAATCAGATGTAGCTACACCATCAGAGGTTACACCAAAATGATTAAGTGCTTGCTCAAACGTAGCGAACATACCGAAAATACCGATTGAACCTGTTAGGGTTGTTGGCGTAGCCACAATATAGTCGGCACTGGCTGATATCCAATATCCGCCAGATGCAGCAAGGCTACCCATGCTAACAACCACAGGCTTACCTGCAGCTTTCAGCGCTAACACTTCTTGACGAATTTGCTCTGATGCAAATGCACTACCACCAGGGCTGTCAACACGAAGTACGACGGCTTTCACTTTATCGTCAAAGCGTGCTTTCATGAGTAATGCAGAGGTACTTTCGCCACCAATTTGTCCGGCAGGTTGTTTACCGTTAAGAATCGTGCCTTTAGCAACAATAACGGCCACTGCGTCTTGTGCAACAAATTTAGGCATTGGTGCGGTTAACGCTCGGTAATCATTAAAGCTAATTTGCTTAAAGTTTTTACCTTCTTTATCACTGCCTACACGTTCAATCATAGCGACACGGAATGCATCAGCCGAAACGAGTTCGTCAACCCATTTCATGTTTACAGCCATTTGAGCACTGTCACCTTCCGCTTTATCAAGCTGAGCGAGATACTCATCTGTACTTAACACTAATTGATCAGGACCGATTTGACGGTTGCTGGCAACAATAGTCGAATAGCTTTGCCAAATATCATTTAACAATTCTTTGCTGGCGACTTTGTCGGCATCAGACATATCGTCACGAATAAAGGGCTCTACGGCTGACTTAAACGTTCCCACTCGAAATACGTGAGTGGTAATTTTGAGTTTTTCAAGTGCTGCTTTGTAATATAAGCGGTAACGGCTTAAGCCATCAAGCGCCACCATACCTTGGTTATTAAGGTATATTTTGTCTGCAAAGCTGGCTAAAAAATATTGATTTTGATCATAACCATTGGCCATTGCGATAACTGACTTATTGGCGGCTTTAAACTGAGTTAATGCTTCACCAATGGCGGTCATTTTACTAATGCCGGCATCACGAAGATCAGCTAAGTCTAATACGATACTGGTAATGCGGGCGTCTTGAGTCGCATTATTAATCGTATAAAGTACGTCAGCTAATAGAATTTCACCTTCTGGATCATTCGCTTGCCCTTGGCTAAGAGCCATTTCTATTGGGTCTACATAATGTTTTTGGTCCACTATGCTCCCAGACAAGTTCAGCACTAATGCTGATTGATCTTCGACGACAATTTCATCTTCGCTGTTGAGAAGTACCACAGCGATGACAGCCAACAAACCAAAAAATATTACGTTGATGATGAACTTACGGATACCGTTTACTGTATTCCATAACAGTAAAAACATCCTTTTTAAAAACGAGGGTTTAGCGGACATTTGCCACTCCTTTATCAGTCTAATGTAGTCATCCTAACTGAAAATCAATATAAATGTGAAATTCAATTGTAAAGGTTTTTAACAAACGAGCGTTTAAATGATTGAGCAAACTTTACTGGCGGGGTATGCTGGTTTAAATCACTTGTTTAAAAAGGATGTTTGAATGTCGTTTCCACACTTATTAGAACCTTTAGATCTCGGCTTTACACAGCTGAAAAATCGCGTGTTAATGGGCTCAATGCACACCGGTTTAGAAGAAGAAAAAGGCGGATTTGAGAAACTGGCAGCATTTTATAAAGAACGTGCTCAAGGTGGCGTGGGCTTAATTGTTACCGGCGGTATTGCCCCTAATTTACGCGGCCGTTTGGCGCCACATGCCTGTCAATTAAGCTTTTCTTGGCAGGTGGGTAAACATAAAATTGTTACCGATGCCGTGCATGAAGCGGGCGGTAAAATCTGTATGCAAATCTTACACGCTGGCCGTTATAGTTATCATCCTTTTAGTCTAGCGCCGAGCAAAGTAAAATCGCCCATTACCCCGTTCACTCCCTCTGCGATGTCTGCTCGTCAAGTACGCTCGACGATTAAAGACTACGCTACCAGCGCGGCATTGGCGAAAAAAGCCGGCTATGATGGCGTTGAAGTCATGGGGTCTGAAGGCTATTTGATCAACCAATTCATCAGTTCGCGCACCAATAAACGTACCGATGAATGGGGCGGAAGTTATGAAAATCGGGTTAAATTCCCGATTGAAATCGTTAATGCTATTCGCCAGAAGGTCGGCAGTGACTTTATTATTGTGTTCCGTTTATCGATGCTCGATTTAGTCGATAATGGTTCAACGTGGGACGAAGTCGTACAGCTGGCAAAATCGCTTGAGCAAGCTGGTGTAAGTATTATTAATACCGGTATTGGTTGGCATGAAGCCCGTGTACCGACGATTTCGACCAGTGTACCGCGTGGGGCATTTTCTTGGGTAACCGAAAAACTCAAAAAAGAAGTCAAGGTGCCGTTAATTGCTACAAACCGGATTAATACTCCAGAAATTGGCGAGTCGATTATTGCATCAGGTCAAGCTGATATGGTGTCGATGGCCCGGCCATTTCTTGCCGACGCTGAGTTTGTGAATAAAGCGGCAGCTAATACTCCTGAATTGATTAATACCTGTATTGGTTGTAATCAAGCTTGTTTGGACCACACCTTTTCGATGAAGCGGGCAACCTGTTTGGTTAATCCCCGTGCTTGTTATGAAACCGAAATTAATTTTACCCCAACAACCAGTAAAAAACGTATCGCTGTTATGGGCGCCGGTCCTGCGGGAATGGCGTTCTCTGTATATGCAGCATCCCGTGGTCATGAAGTGGTATTGTTTGAAGCCAAGTCAGAAGTGGGTGGTCAGTTCAATTTAGCGCGTAAAATTCCGGGTAAAGAAGAGTTCAATGAAACTATTCGATATTTCATTAACCAAATTAAGCTACATAACGTTGAACTGCGTCTAAACACTAAATTGGATGCGGCAGTGTTAGCTAATGAGAAATTTGATGAAGTGGTCATCGCCGCTGGTGTGGTGCCACGAGCGTTGGAATTACCAGGTTTTGATAATCCTAAAGTGGTCGATTACCAACAAGTATTAACCGGCCAAGTTGAAATAGGTAAAACGGTAGCATTGATTGGTGCTGGCGGTATTGGTTTTGATATGGCGCATTTCTTATGCGAATTAGAATCGAGCACTTTGCAACCCGATAAATGGTTAAAACAGTGGGGCATTGATAAAACCTATCAGAATGCTGGCGGGTTAACTGTAGAAGCCGAACATGTTCCAGGTCGTGAAGTGTATTTACTGCAACGTAAAACCACCAAAATGGGCAAAGGTTTAGGTAAAACTACTGGCTGGATCCATCGCAGTGTGTTGAAGCAACATCAAGTTCATATGAAAACTGGCGTAAGCTACGAAAAGTTTGATGAACAAGGCCTGCACATTAAAATCGGTGAACAATCTGAAATTCTTGCTGTAGATAACGTGGTGTTGTGTGCCGGACAAACGTCGAATCGCAGTTTGGTTGATGAAATGAAAGCCAGCGGATTACCTGTACATTTAATTGGTGGAGTCGATGTGGCGGCTGAATTAGATGCTAAACGCGCTATCCGCCAGGGTGCAGAACTTGCGATGAGTATTTAATTGTCACAGACGTCTGGCTTGAAATAACGTTCACAATTTGCGTTGTTTCGGCCTCTGATACGTCAATATAAAAAGCCTTCTGTAATGCAGAAGGCTTTTTAGTATCCCAATAAAATAAGTCAGGATACAAGCGCGCCAAACTTTAGCGGCTGACTTATTTTACTGTGCTAGGACGCAACTTAAGCACCTTATCAATATCTTCTGCGCAATGACGCTCAGGAACTTGTTCCCATTCTTCGCCCCAAGAGCGATTGATGATACGACCACGTTGAACCCCTTCACGAGTTTCAAGCAATTTAGCCCAACGAACAACATTGGTATATGACTCTACTTCCAGGAACTCGGCTGCATCGTATAAATTGCCCAAGACTAAGTTGCCATACCAAGGCCAAATAGCAATGTCTGCAATGCTATATTCTTCACCAGCAATAAAGGTGTTTTTTGCCAGTTGTTTATCTAACACATCTAACTGACGTTTAACTTCCATAGCAAAGCGATTAATTGGATATTCCTGTTTTTCATCGGCATAAGCATAGAAATGACCGAAGCCACCACCGAGGAACGGCGCTGACCCTTGAGCCCAGAACAACCAGTTAAATGTTTGTGTTCTGGCTTTGCCATCCTTAGGTAGGAATTGGTTAAACTTCTCTGCTAGATGAACCAAAATTGAGGCAGATTCAAATACGGTTTCGTCTTCACCAGCTGACTTATCCAATAAAGCGGGTATTTTTGAGTTTGGATTGACGGCAACGAACCCTGACGAAAATTGATCCTTTTCCCCGATGTTAATCAGATAGGCATCGTATTCAGCTTCTTTAATGCCTAAGGCCAGTAGCTCTTCTAACAGAATAGTCACTTTTTGCCCGTTTGGTGTGCCAAGGGAGTAGAGTTGCAAAGCATGCTTTCCAACAGGCAGCTCTTTATCAAATCTTGCACCTGAGTCTGGGCTATTAATGTTTGCCCACTTATTCGCGCCATTGGTATTATTTTGCCAAACTTTAGGTGGGGTATATTGGTTAGTCATAAAATATCCTCGTGCAACCTGTTAGCAGGTTAAGTAAATTGATAATGCGCTTAGCACAATGTTGTTAGTGTAGCGTGTAAAGTTTTAATGTATTAGCATCAACGCGTATGAGTTATGCTTTTATTGTTTAAATGCAGCATGTTAGTTATTACAGGGAATCGAGCTGTTCACTTAATTCGATTAAATTACCGACGGTGATGTCAGGCTCAATGCCCCAAGGATCAAATATTTTTTTACTGTCTCTTTGGATCCAAGCTGTATTCAGTCCGGCGGCTTTCGCACCAATGACATCCCATGGATTGCTCGACACCATCCAACAATGATTGAGGTCAGATTGAGTACGAGTCATTAAATAATCGTAAACAGCAGGGTTAGGTTTAAATGTCTTTAGATCATCGACACTGATTACGTCATGTAGTTGAGGTAAAACGCCCGAGTTTTGCATAAGTGTACGAACCGCAACTTCTGGTCCATTTGAAAAAGCGGCCAAGGTATGACCTTGATTGCGCAGTAATGCTAGTCCAGGAATGACATCATCAAAAGCCTTGAGTTGACTAAATTTAGCCAGTAAATCTTGTTGTTCGCTGTTTGACAGTGTGACGTTGAAAACAGATAAACAATATTGCAGAGCTTGTTGAGTACACACACCGAAATCTTCATATTGTTGCATTAAGCCACGACGAAATGCATATTCGACTTTTTTATCGTGCCATAATTGACCAAATTCTTGTGCCTTGTCGCCAATCAATTGTTGCAGATGCTGGCCCATATCCACAGGATCCACTAATGTGCCGTAAACATCAAATCCAATCATTTTTTGCATGTTCATTGTTCCATTTGGGTTGTGAGCCAAGTGCTTAAGCTCTTTGTCATTTGATATACTTGTCGATAAGCTTTATCTGTAGTGATTTTGCGCGCTCATAATGTGAGCCATGAGTTACTATAAACTAACTATAACATTCGTTCAATTATTATTTTGAGCGAACGTTCCAAATGATGCAAGCGATTAAATGGCATTAGCTTGAACTGCTGTATTGGCGTTCAAGGAAAACTTTGATGCAGAGTTAATTCATTGTATTATATTGATTAAAAATTATTGAAGGTAATGTTAAATGGAGTGTCCTCGTTGTAAGGGTATCTTTGCCCGTAAAGCGCTTAAACAAGTCCGTAAAGGTAAACATGGGGTTGAAACACAGTGCCCTAAATGTGAGCAATGGTTGATGTTCGAGCCTAAAATGATGATGACCAAAAATATTGGTTTATTTATTTTGTTGGTATTCAGTGTGGCTAACTTCTTCATCGACAACACTGATTATCGCTTAATATGCTCGTTTTTAGGTTTTGCGGGTGCTTGTATTGCTTTTTATGGCGTATTTAAAAGTAAGCTTATTGCTGCGCAGGAGTAATGTGTAATTTGAATCTTAGTGATGGTGTGGAAAAATGGCGCTATACCTTGCAGGTGTAGATACAACTAAGTCGCTTGCTATGCTACAGCGTATTTAAAAGAGAGGTGATGCTGATTACCTCTCTATGGCGATGTTGATTACTACCCCGAGCAGAGATTATGTAGATATCCCAAACTGAGATTATTTAGAATTTCTCATCATTTCCCGATGAGATTGAAATTCTTCAGCATCAATAAACTTATTGTGATCCAAATCGATACGCTCAAACATTTCATCACAATTCGATGAGTTTTTTAATAGACGACCTTCAGATTCACGCAATGCTTGCCTGGCTTTTTGAAAGCGCTCAAACTCTTCTTCAGATATCAATTTGTCTTGATTAGTATCAAAATCAGAAAATGCAGGCATCTGAGACATTCTCATCATTCCATTTTCATTTCCGATAGCATTAGCTGACATAGAAATAGTAAGACAAACTAGTA
>NZ_PJAP01000057.1:0-1419 GCF_002836795.1 Shewanella sp. 11B5
GTTGGACAGGATAACATCCAAAAATGGGGCTTTGATATTCATAACGCCGTTTTTGGGATAAGCGCAGGGTTAATCGCTGCTTTTTTAATTGCAATCTTAATTATCGATCCGGCAACATCAAAAGAGTTTTTAGATGGCTTAAAATGGCAAATTATCGGCACATTTGACAGTCTCTTTATGTGGTCTGCTAATATTTTTGTGATTTTTTGCTTAGCATTAATCGTTTCTCCTTTTGGTAAAATTCGCCTAGGCGGAGATGATGCAAAAGCTGATTATTCAAGACTGTCATGGATAGCAATGCTTTTTGCTGCAGGCATGGGTATTGGTTTGATGTTTTGGGGCGTTGCAGAACCTTTAGCATATTACACCGGCTGGTATGAAACACCATTGAATGTGGTTGCTAATACACCTGAAGCTGCAGAACTTGCACTTGGTGCCACAATGTTCCATTGGGGATTACATCCTTGGTCAATTTATGGCGTGGTAGCGCTGTCTATGGCTTTCTTTGCTTATAACAAAGGTTTGCCGCTTTCTATTCGTTCGGCTTTTTACCCTATATTGGGTGACCGCACATGGGGCTGGCCTGGACATATCATTGATATTTTCGCCGTATTAGCCACATTATTTGGTCTAGCAACCTCATTAGGTTTAGGTGCTCAACAAGCTGCAGCTGGATTCCATCATGTGTTTGGCATTGAAGCCGGCTTAACCCTACAAATCACTATTATTGTAGTAGTGACGTTGTTAGCTGTTATCTCGGTAGTACGCGGCCTTGAAGGCGGCGTTAAAGTCATTAGTAATATCAATATGTTACTAGCTGTTGCTTTACTCATTTTTGTAGCACTTGTTACTTTTGCTGTTTCAATGGGTACAATTCCAACAACGGTAATGGGTTATATAAAGAATATTATTCCATTGAGTAATCCAATCGGTCGTGAAGACGAAGCTTGGATGCACGGTTGGACTGTGTTTTATTGGGCGTGGTGGATTTCATGGTCACCATTTGTGGGTATGTTTATTGCTCGTATCTCACGCGGTCGTACAGTACGTGAATTTCTTTCCACTGTATTGATTGTGCCAACCGTAGTCACTATTTTATGGATGTCTGTATTTGGTGGTATCGCAATTGATCAAGTTATCAATAATGTGGGTACATTGGGCAGTAAGGGATTAACTGAAGTTCCGCTAGCTATGTTCCAAATGTTTGATTCGTTGCCTTTAGGTAATCTGTTATCAATGTTGGCTGTGCTATTGGTGCTCGTTTTCTTTATTACTTCTTCGGATTCAGGCTCACTAGTTATCGACAGTATTACTGCTGGTGGTAAAATTGATGCTCCGATCCCTCAACGCATCTTTTGGGCTGTAATAGAAGGTGCTATTGCAGCTGTATTACTTTGGGTTGGTGGTACTCAGGCGATT
>NZ_PJAP01000058.1:0-1410 GCF_002836795.1 Shewanella sp. 11B5
TTTTATTAGAATTTTCCATGTTTGTTCATCCTTAAACGTGGTCAGCTGCGTCCTGCAGTAACATTAAGGTAGTATAGAAAACAACCAACAGCTTCGCCGAGAAATATCTTTTCATAAATACGTAAAATAGCCGCGACAATTAGCTTCGCTTTCAAGTAAGATATTTAGATGATGTTAGAGAGTATATAAACTGTAATCAGCACATATGCTTAATCAAACTCTGCACCGGATAATGAACGTTTATCAAACATTTTTTTGTCCGGGGAACTAGGTGCATTGACGAGTTAATATACCTATTGTAAGCCTGATGGCTAGTTCGATATTGCAGACTTGAAATAAACCATTTTCTTATCGATTTATCCCATCTCTTATCCCGAGTTGAGGTTAATCAAAAACTTAGCCGATGACAGGAGTATTTAATGAAAAAAGTCGAAGCGATTATTAAACCGTTTAAACTTGATGATGTGCGTGAGTCACTTGCTGAAATTGGCATTACTGGTATGACAGTATCAGAGGTCAAAGGCTTTGGACGTCAGAAAGGCCACACAGAGCTTTATCGTGGTGCAGAATATATGGTTGATTTTTTACCTAAGGTAAAAATTGAATTAGTAATCCAAGATGACATTCTGGAACGTGCGATTGATGTTATCGTTGATATAGCCAGAACAGGTAAAATTGGTGACGGTAAAATATTTGTAACTGATATTGAACGCGTGATTCGTATTCGTACCGGCGAAGAAAATGAAGAAGCAGTATAAGGCCCATAAGGGCCTTTTTTTATAACTATAAACACAGTGTGACGAAGTTATTGGCATAAGGTAATTTTGAGGTAATGTATGGTTCAACGAATTGTTATTGTGGGTGGTGGGGCTGCAGGGCTGGCATTGGCTTCAAAGTTGGGCCGCAAATTTGGTAAAAATCCGTTAATCGATATTAGTTTGATTGATAAGAATACCGTTCACATCTGGAAACCTAAATTACATGAAGTCGCTGTTGGTGTTATAGATCAATCAATCGAAGGCCTACAATATCGAGATCACGGATTAAAAAATGGTTACCGCTATATTCGTGGTGCCATTGAGCAATGTGATCCGAGTACTAAAACAATCCAACTTGCTCCAGTGTTTAACGATGAAGGCGAGATGATCATTGCCGCGCGCAATATTGAATACGATACTCTTGTTCTAGCATTAGGAGGAGTATCAAATAGCTTTAATACACCAGGAGCCGAAAAACACTGTATTTTTTTAGACAGTCTAGACAGTGCGAATCTGTTTCATCATAAGTTGATGGATGCGTTGTTACAGCTTAATGAAACCCAAGACCAATTAGGTATTGGCATTGTTGGTGCGGGTGCTACAGGTGTCGAGCTTGCCGCTGAACTCCATCATGTTATTGAATCAGTAAGAG
>NZ_PJAP01000059.1:0-1408 GCF_002836795.1 Shewanella sp. 11B5
ATCCAAGGCATGATCTTGGCCGATAACGCGCTTGGCCATGGTGTCTTTTAAGTTCAAAATTGTTTTTATTTCATCATCCTGCATTTTACCTGCCGGAATGCCAGTCCAATCAGAAATGACTTCAGCAATCAATTGTTCATCAACTTGCCAATGCACCATAGGCTGTTTATTGGCTGACAATATTGCCTTAAACGCCGTTAACTCCACTAACAAAGGTTCGGTATCTGTTTCTGATGCTTGAATCTGGCCAACTAATTCAGCAATTTTTTGAACGGTAACTAATTCGTCCTGCCATTGTGTTGTCAAAGGAGCGAGTTCTTTTGAAAGCAATTTATGTTTTTTGGTTAACTCTGTAATAGACTTTTTATGATCTGAACCGGTTTTTTGCTCACGAGTAAGAATGCTAATTTGTGTGTCTAGTTGCTGAATTTGTCGTTGTAAGGATTCAACCATTCCAGGGGTAGAAGCTTGACTCATAGCGACACGCGCGCATGCAGTATCTAATAAACTTACCGCTTTATCTGGCAGTTGTCGGCCAGTAATATATCGATGAGATAAGTTAACTGCAGCACATAAAGCTTGATCGGAAACAAGAATTTTATGGTGCCCTTCCATTACAGGTAACAAGCCCCGCATCATTGCAATAGCTTGTTCAGGAGAAGGCTCTTCAATTTTAACCACTTGAAAACGACGAGTTAATGCGGCATCTTTTTCAAAAAACTTTTTATATTCTGCCCATGTTGTTGCCGCAATGGTACGTAACTCACCACGCGCTAATGCGGGTTTTAATAAATTTGCCGCGTCATTTTGTCCAGCTTGTCCGCCGCTGCCAATCATGGTGTGAGCTTCATCTATAAATAAAATAATAGGTTTAACAGACTGTTTAACTTCTTTAATTAAAGCTTTTAAGCGGTTCTCAAATTCCCCTTTCACTCCGGCTCCAGCTTGTAGTAAGGCTAAATCCAGTACATGAATACGAACATTTTGTAATGCAGTCGGAACTTCTTTCTGGGCAATTTTAAGCGCTAAACCTTCCACAACAGCGGTTTTACCAACACCGGCTTCACCCGTTAAAATAGGATTATTTTGACGGCGACGGGTTAAAATGTCGATCATCTGCCTAATTTCATTATCACGTCCAAGAATAGGATCTATTTTCCCCAGTTCTGCTTGCTCAGTTAAATTTTGGGTAAATTGGTCTAGATTTGGTGTTTTGCTCGGCGCAGACTGCATCGCCTGAGTTTCTTCGATATCGCTACTTGACACTTTATGCTCGGTAGATTGACGAGCAAGCTGTGGCCATGCATGTTTTAGCTGTGCAGGATCTATTTTAAGGAGCTGTTTTGCAGAGCGCGAAACCAAAGAGTTTAATGAATCGTCAGTCAGCAAGGTAAAAATCAGATAGGCA
>NZ_PJAP01000060.1:0-1407 GCF_002836795.1 Shewanella sp. 11B5
ACAGATGCCAACATTTGGTTATACATCATGTGCATTTGTGGATCGTCAGGATTATAAAAATGCCAACGGTTACGGCCTTCTTCTTTGGCCAGGCGGCAAGCGGCATCAGCTTTACTCATCACGCCGTAAATATCTGAGTCAACATAATCGACTTTGGCAATACCAATACTGGCACTAATATTGTGCTTGATACCTTTCCAAGTAAATTCATGATCAAACAACTGTTGGCAAATTCTTTTTGCCACTTGTTGCGCCGATGCGGTATCTGAATAGTGCATCAATAAGCCAAACTCATCGCCGCCTAAACGCGCAACCACATCGTCTTTTCGTAATAATTGTTTTAATCGCACAGCCACTTGTTGCAGCAACACATCACCCGCTTGATGGCCGCTAAGATCATTTACCACTTGAAATTGATCGAGATCGAGAAAAGCAATACAAGCAGGTATATGATCTCCATCTTTTAATAACTCTTCAAGCATGTTTTCGAACTGCAATCGATTTGGTAATCCGGTTAGCACATCATAATTTGAATGAAACGATAACTCATCGGCAAGTCGATAACGCTCGGTGACATCTTCAATCATTAACAATAACTGTTGCTGCTTATTAAGCGCATGACAAAAGCTGAATTTATACCAGTAAATTTGAACCCCATTTCGTAACGGTACTTCACACCAGGCTTGGCGTAAAATACCTTCTCGAACGATATGTAAGGTATCGAGTAACAAGGGATGATCTTCTTCTCGTAACAACGAAAATAAACTCTGCCCGACTGTAATGGGCAAATTTTGTTTACTCGCATCATTTTGCAATACAACATTATTGTGTAAATCAATCAGCGCACATGGCATCGGCAGTAACTGAAAAAGCTCTTGATACTGTTTATCTTTACTGTCTAAAAGTACGGATAAACGACGAAGTTCAAGTGAAGAGGCTAATTGGTATGCGGTGTCATCGAGTAACTTTTGCACAAACGCACAAGGATCGTCTTGCTGACTCACAACGGGATTAGCATCGGATGCACACATAGTGCCTAAAACAACTTTGACATTACCAACGTGCAAAACAGGACTCAGAGCAAGATGCTTACAATCAATATCGAGTTGATTAAAGATGTCTAAAAGCGGTGTAAGGAGTCGATTTTCATCAGCGGTAAATGATTGCTCTGGGGAATGGGGATAAATGATTGATTGATGGCTGTTAAATAATGATTCGCACAGTGACAAATTATCTTGTAATTGATGGTTAAACAGCGCTTCTGATGCAGGTGAAGCACCAAAATGACTGACACATTGTTGCTCTGAAGTGTCGATAATATCAGTATCAACGGCAAATAATTTATCATATTGACTAGTCAACACAAATGCAGCGCTGCATTCTAGCCTTTGACAGACTAATTCTAAT
>NZ_PJAP01000061.1:0-1405 GCF_002836795.1 Shewanella sp. 11B5
TTTCCCCGTCGATAAAAGGTTACGTTGCTCTACGTTTTCAACTAAAAGAACCAATGTAGTTTCTCCCCCTAAAACCTGAACAAACTCGTCACCTTTTGGATGCTTTTCCCACTCACTAAAACCAGAATAATGAGCAATGTATATTCCACCGTCTCGATATTCAGATAATAGCGCAAAAGCATTTTTCGCTTGTTCATTAGTGGTTTCTGGCGTTCTATCTTTCAGAAACTCAACTCGTGAAAATTGATCGTTTATTGTGATTGCTACAGATTTCGACACTTGTTTGATCCTTGTTCTACATAACGTTTAGTGATTGCGTTATTGATTTATCCTACATTTGCTATCTTATTGATGTAAGGCGATTAAATCATCTTAACTTTTCAAGAAGCCAACACAGCCTTAAAAACATGATTAGCCAATAGAAATCCCAAGCTGAGTCACTACAATTACAGTCAACAACTTAACATAATGAACTATCAAACATCAGCATGATGAAAAAGATGCACTCGAGCGTATCAGTTGCTGTGCTTATCAACTAGTGAGCCTCGCTTTGATGTGGTATTAACAGAATTTATCATCGTTTGATATTCAAAACGTGCAGTCTTCATTGTCGCGCTAATTGCTTTAAGTGCATGGGAAATCAATATTAGCTCCAAGCTAGAAACAACTTTAGTCGGCGGCTTAAACAATTGATGCTCAGCTCAGCCCTTGTAGCTTTAAACCGACCATAGTAAATTAACTGCTCATTCTAGACTTTTGTTACACTAAATAACGGTATAGAAATATTTTTACCATTAATGTCACTATCAATTTCTTTTTTGTGCTCTAAGCTTAAACCTGTATTTCACTTTGCTGATATAGTCAGTATTTGTGTTAGTCAGCTACTATAATGACAGGGCCGTGTAACGTTACGCACTCTTTATGCCCTCTCTATACTATGCCACTCTTTTAAATGTAGAAGGATTGCTTTGCCTATGAACGTTGAATTCATCAACCCATTTCTTGTGTCTTTAATCAATGTTATCTCAACCATGGCAACCATGGATCTTAAGCCAGGTAAACCACAATTAAAAAACCATGACCTTGCAAAAGGTGACGTATCAGGCTTGATTGGTATGGTAGGACCTAAAACTCGTGGCTCATTGTCGATTACCTTCGAGCAACCGCTTATTCTTGAAATTATGAATAAAATGCTTGGTGAAAAGCCTGAGTTTATTAATGATGAGGTGACTGATTTAGTCGGTGAAATTACGAATATGGTGACTGGCGGCGCTAAAAACTTACTCAGTGAAAAAGGTTACGACTTTGATATGGCGACACCGGCTGTTGTATCTGGTAAAAACCATACTATTTCTCATAAAGCGCGTGGTAAAAAAATCATGATGCCTTTTAGCCACGAATTCGG
>NZ_PJAP01000062.1:0-1404 GCF_002836795.1 Shewanella sp. 11B5
GGTTCAACCGAATGCTCGCCTGATGTGGCAGTTGAATAAAAAAAATAATCTGTGGGCCTCTGTTGCACGCGCAATCAGAACACCGTCGCGGATAGAAAATAATCTATCGGTGAACTCACAAATCATACCGCCTTCAGTTCAGTCACCATTGGTTAGTATATGGGTGGCTGGTAACGAGGATTATAAATCTGAAGTCATCATTTCGTATGAGGTGGGTTATCGATTTACGCCAGCGAAAAAATGGTCATTTGATTCAACAATTTTTTATAACGATTATGACCAATTGCGCAATGCTCCAGCCGGTGCAACAGATTTCAGCACATTTCCCAATTACATTTCGCAATACTTAACATTCAGTAATGATCTTGATGGATATAACTATGGATTCGAGCTCTCATCTCAGTGGGCTGCAACTGATACTATCCAATTCAAAGTAAATTATAGTTTTACTCAAAATGAATTTGGTGCCAGTCAAAGTCAAAATACTGATGCCCCAGAGCATATGATATCGACAATGATGGATTGGAGCATTAGCGATAATGTTGATTTTAATCTAGTTTGGCGTGTTATTGATGAAGCTTACGTATTGAATATCAATGACCTTAGTACTAAGGAAATTGATAGCTATAGCGGAGTTGATTTAGGACTGCACTGGAAGGTTAAGCCTGATGTCATGTTATCAGCATTCGGGAAAAATTTACTTCATCCTGCAAACCTTGAGTTTGAAGGAGAAAGTTACCAACTCCCTTATCGTGTGGGACCAAGTTATTATATTAAAGCTACTTTGACCTTTTAGGGTAGCAACATTGAAAAACTCAAATTTAAGTCGACAGTTACTGTATTCATTATTGGTCGTGGGAGCTATTTTGCTTCCGCGAGTCTCTATGGCGCAGAACGCATTTGAGTTAAAAGCGGCATTAACCTATAACTTTGCTAAGTTTACTCAGTGGCCTGAAGCGCGTCTTAATACCTCATCTGCATGGAAAATATGTTTTTTCGGAAATCAATATCACGACAGTTTCATGGGACTTTCCGATAAAACGCTGGGAACTCAGTCTGTGATGGCCATTGAGTTATCTGGAATAAGCCAAATCGATCAGTGCGATGTTGTATTTGTAGACACTAACTCTAGGGAGTTAACCCATAGATTGTTAGTGGCTGTCGATAATAAGCCTATTTTAACGGTTTCGGATATCACAGGTTTTGCAATGCAAGGCGGGATGATTGAAATCGTCGAGCAAGATAAGCGATTGTATTTTAAAGTTAATATGCAGGTGGTAGCAAAATCTGGATTAACTATCAGCTCTCAAGTATTGAAATTGGCACTTGAGGTTAAGCGATGAAAGTAATGAATTTGTCATCGAAGTTTATCGTTTAACATAATGCTTAGCGATATTATCGCGA
>NZ_PJAP01000063.1:0-1401 GCF_002836795.1 Shewanella sp. 11B5
AATTGTCGGAGGAATTGTTAGCATTACTGCGTCACCGATTTTTAGAAGCTTCGATGTCACCATGACTGTTCTCCTATAGGTTTACATTCATGTAAATATAGTTTCGATTATGGTGTTATACAAGGATAATAACTTCGATGTGCTAGTGGACTTACATATTAGTCAACGGAGTGGGTGGCTGGTTAAAGATAATTTAAACAGCCACTTAAGATCGTCTTCGTTTTAATTCCATGAAAGTACTAAACATAGCAACGCTGCATCAGGTGTCACAGGCTAACTTTGTCTTCGCTCCAATTCCACGCTTACATAGTTGTGTGTAGTGACAATAGAGTTTGCCCGTAAGCACTAAAGTTTGCCCGTAGTGGCAAACTCGTTGTTTTTACTTTTGTGATGATTTCGATCCTAAGAGCATTTTTATTGTTCTGTACAAGATCTATCGCTCAAAAATTACTTAATCTCTTATCCTGTAACATACTTTTTTTACTTAATCGTGTAAGTTAATCATGTAAATCAATTGTGAACTTTTTTGAGTCTTTAATCAGCAGGCTCTCACAATTGTCGTTAGCTTAGTGAGGGGTTGTTGGAAATGTTAAAGTTGAACATTATTTTTTATTCTGCGCTATTGGCTTGCTTTGCTACATCTACTGCTACTGCCGATGACTCAAACTCTTTCGATCTTAGTCTGCAAGAGTTGCTGAATGTTGAGGTGACTTCGGTATCAAAACAAAAGCAGCCTTTATCAAATTCACCCGCTGCAATCTATGTCATCACAAGCGAACATATACGTAATTCTGGTGCTACTTCTATTCCGCAAGTACTTCGCGATGTTCCAGGGCTGCATGTAGGGCAGATTGACTCTCAAAAGTGGGCTATCAGCAGCCGTGGTTTTAATGGGCGCTACAACAACAAATTACTGGTATTGATGGATGGCCGAACCCTTTATTCTCCAATATTTTCAGGTGTCTACTGGGAGGTTCAGGATACGCTGATGGCCGATATTGAGCGCATTGAAGTTATACGCGGGCCCAGCGCGGCAATGTGGGGCGCCAATGCAGTAAACGGTGTGATTAATATTATTACCAAACACAGTGCTGATACATCTGGTGGTTATGCAGAATTGGGGGCTGGCGATTATGAGCAAGGATTTGCAGGTTTTCGTTATGGTTCCACATTATCAGATAATGCAACATCAAGAGTGTATGTAAAAGGCCATAGCAGAGACTCGCTTGAGTATAATTCGCAAGATCTCGATAGCGGTCTTGCGGAGCAATTAGCTACTGTTGATAAAGACAACGATTGGATGCATCTTCAAGTGGGAGGCCGCGTTGATATGGAGCTTGATACGGGCACAAGCCTTATGTTGAGCAGTGATGTGTACCGCACTGAAATGCAGCAGACCTC
>NZ_PJAP01000064.1:0-1398 GCF_002836795.1 Shewanella sp. 11B5
ACGGTCGCGACCAAACTGCTCTTGTAAACCAGAAGTCGCGCGAAAAACCCCACCGAAGTGGCCAACGTCTTCACCAAAAATCACCATGCGCTCGTCGGCAGTCATGGCTATTGATAACGCCTCATTGATGGCGTGTAACATATTCATTTGAGCCACGGTTTAGAGTCTCCCTGCGCTTTTTGGATAGGCTTTCGGATACTTAGCAATGTGTTCTTTCAGCTCTTTAAGCTGTTTTCTCAATGCTGGAGTCGGTTTATCAAGCACATCTTCGATAATTTCATCTAGTTTCGGAATAGGTAACTTTTCAGCCACTTTAACTGCTGCTAGCACTTCTTCGCGATAACGTTCAAATAACTTGGCTTCATCGGCTTCAGTTATCCAGCCTTTATTAACCATCCATAACTTAAAACGTTTTACTGGATCGTGTTGCTGCCATTTGGCTTCTTCTTCTTTTGAACGATAACCCGATGGATCGTCTGATGAAGAATGCGCGCCCAAACGATACGTCATCGCTTCAATTAATACCGGTGCATTATGTTCTAGTGCGTGGGCACGAGCTTGTTGCGTGGCAGCTAACACCGCTAGCATGTCGTTACCATCTACACGAATGGTATGCATACCGTACCCAACTCCACGACTCGCAATACCGTTACCGGCAAATTGCTCTTCTGTAGGGGTTGAAATAGCATAACCATTGTTACGACAGAAAAAGATGGTCGGAGACTTAAGCACTGCAGCCATGTTCAAACCAGCATGGAAGTCACCTTCTGATGCTGCACCTTCGCCAAAGTAACAAATGGCGACGTTACGCTTGCCTTGCAGCTTCATACCATAAGCAACACCTGTGGCTTGTGGAATTTGGGTCGCCAGTGGTGATGAAATGGTTTGGTAGTTGAGTTCGCGGCTGCCGTAATGAATCGGCATTTGACGACCTTTACCTAAATCTTTCTCGTTACTGAACATTTGATTCATAAATTGTTCAGTCGTAAAACCGCGATAACGCAATGAGGCGTGCTCACGATATTGAGCCAAAATGACGTCGTCTTTATCAAGCGCTGCTGTGCTGCCAATAATTGAGGCTTCTTCACCGGTACAGGTCATGTAAAAACTAATCCTTCCTTGACGCTGCGCACCCAACATACGCTCGTCTAATACGCGTGTAAAAACACAAGTATCAAAGATTTTTTCGGCCAAAGCCTTGTCGATTACTGGTAGAACCGCGTTTTCATACGTAGTGCCATCGGCTTGCAAAATACGCAAAATGGGGATGTGCAATGACGCTTTGTCTAAGAAGCTGACACGGTGCACTGTTTCATTGGTCAGTGGTGCGTTGCTCATATTATGCTCTTGTTATTGTTGAGCCATGTTCAACATAAACATGGCTCTATTTATACTATG
>NZ_PJAP01000065.1:0-1396 GCF_002836795.1 Shewanella sp. 11B5
ATTTTCAACAGAAAGAGTCACTTCAAAGTTAAGCCATAGGCTGCGCATATCAAGATTAACAGTGCCGATTAGACTATGGTGCAGATCAATGACTACTGACTTTGTGTGTAGTAAACCACCGCGAAAACGATGAATATTGACACCTGCATTCAGTAACTCACCAAAGAAAGATCTGCTGGCCCATTCCACCATCATTGAGTCGTTTTTGTCGGGTATGATTAAATTCACCTCCACGCCACGTAATGCCGCTGCAGTTAATGCAAACAGTAGGTTTTCACTGGGGACAAAATAAGGGCTAGTGATGGTGATGCTCTGTTTTGCTTGATAAATACTGAGCAATAAAACTTGCTGGATCATATCCTCAGGCATACCAGGTCCTGAAGGTATCACTTGAACCATGTCAGATGGCTCTTCTTTTTGCGGAAGGCATTTTGGCGGTTCGGGTAACATTCTTTGGTCTGTTTCTGTTTCCCAATCCCACGCGAGAATACAGTTAAGCACTGGCACACTGGAGCCAGTAATCCTCACCATAACATCTATCCACTCACCAACACCGGCGCTTTGATTAAAACATTTGGGGTCGACTAGATTCATTGAGCCGGTATAACCGATTTGGTTGTCTATCACGACTATTTTTCGATGAAGGCGAAGGTCAAGGCGGCGGAAAATCATACGCACAAGAGAAACAGACAGTGCGGAAACCAGCTGTATACCTGCTTTACGCATTAGTTTTGGCCATTTACTGTTAAAAAAGGTTCGACTTCCTGCAGCGTCTAATAATATTCTCACTGCCACATCACGTTGAGCTGCCTGTATAAGTGCTTCGGCAACTTGGTCTGCAAGTCCGCCTGGATACCAAATATAGAACTCTAAATGAATTGAGGTTTGCGCTTGTTGTATGTCTTCAATCAGGGTTGTTAATATTGTTTCTGTAGACGATTTTAGTGTCAGTTGATTATTGGCTAACGTAGGAATACCAAGGCGTTTTTCACACAAATGGCTAATGGGAGTCGCGTAATCACTTAAGTTATGAGGGCGATATTGCTGAATGGCAAACAGCCGCCGAAACCATTCTCGATAGGGACCGTACATTTCTTTAGATCTCACTGCGCGGGTTTTGCCAAGATTCATCTCGCCAACGAGAAAATAAAGTAAAATCCCTAAGATGGGGACAACATAAATAAGCATCATCCAAGCTAAGGAAACACCAATAGATCGTCGTTTATAGACAATACGTGTGGTGATACCTGCAATGAGCAGCCAATAAGCTAATACGCTGATTATCGTTAATATTTTATAAAGCTCAACCATAGCTCGCCAATGTATCAATCATGTAGAAAAACATGCACTTATCATATCAGGTTTTCAATCAGTATTGTCTACTGTCATCCGTCTG
>NZ_PJAP01000066.1:0-1394 GCF_002836795.1 Shewanella sp. 11B5
AAAATGAGTGCGGACTTAATCCATCGTAATGTGACCGATGTCTGATTAGAAAATGACATATAATAAGACAATCAATATTAGATCGTGGTGAACTGCCTATAGCAGTAGTCATTAACTGGAGCATAAATGAGACCTTCTGCGTACTTCGAAGGCCCGGTAGGGAAGTTAAATTGGCATGTTTTAAGATTATTATGGCCATATTTATTAGAATTTAAAGCACGAGTCTTGTTAGCCATGATTTGCTTAATCGTTGCTAAAATCGCGAGTGTTGGGCTGCCATTTATTCTGAAAGAATTAGTCGACACGCTGGATAAGCAATCCGCAGCCCAGATCATCGCCGTTCCTATCGGATTGGTGCTAGCTTATGGCATGGTCCGTTTGCTCAATGTCATTATTGGCGAGATACGGGATACGTTATTTGGCCGCGTTACTGAACGAGCAATTCGCCGCCTTGGAAGGGCTGTTTTTGAACATTTACATCGGCTCGATCTTGATTTTCATTTAGATCGCCGTACCGGTGGCCTGTCTCGCGATATTGAACGTGGCACCAGTGGCGTCAGTTTTTTAATGCGCTTTATGGTATTTAATATTGTGCCAACACTGCTTGAGATTGCCTTAGTGATTGGTATTTTCTTTTATAACTATGGCGTCAGTTTTGCATTGATCACCTTGTTTTCTGTGGTTGCCTATATTGGTTATTCAATTGTGGCAACAGAGTGGCGCACCGGTTATGTGCGTGATGCTGCAAGAGCTGACTCGCTAGCTAATACTCGTTCAATCGATAGTTTGTTAAATTATGAAACTGTAAAATATTTTAACAATGAAGAATTTGAGTCACAACGATATGATTCTGCACTTGAACAATGGGAAGTGGCAAAGCGGAAAAACCGCTTATCATTGTTTGCTCTTAACGGTGGTCAGGCATTAATTATTGCTGTTGCTATGACGGCGATGATGGGGCTGGCTGCTTATGAAGTGAGCCAAGGATCGATGACAATTGGTGACTTTGTCCTCATTAATGCTTTTATGATGCAGCTGTTTATTCCATTAAATTTTTTAGGCTTTGTTTACCGCGAAATCCGTGGAGCATTAGCTAACATTGAACGTATGTTTGATATTTTAGCCAAACAACCACAAGTGTTAGACCATGTCGATGCAATTGAAGCCAGTCCCACTGTCGGAGCGATAAAATTCACCGATGTAAGCTTTCATTACGATCAACGCGCTATTTTAAACAGTGTCAGTTTTGATGTGCCAGCAGGGAAAAAAATTGCCGTAGTGGGCGACAGTGGCGCAGGTAAATCAACAATCATTAAATTGTTATTCCGCTTTTATGATGTTGACCGTGGGTCTATCACTATTGATGGTATTGATGTGCGTCAGCTTAGCCAACA
>NZ_PJAP01000371.1:0-8106 GCF_002836795.1 Shewanella sp. 11B5
TAGCGAGTCGGTTTAGCTTTCTAAAGGATTATATGATTGCAGCAATAATAGGTGCGACGGGTTTAGTGGGGAATACCTTACTTACTCGCATCATTGAAAGTGAACATTATAGTAAAGTATTGGTTATTGGCCGTTCAGCACCTAATTTGGTCGAACATCAATTTGGTGCTGAAAAAGTGCAGTTCATTTGCTGTCAACTTGACGAAATACATGAGCTGACATTAGCAGAAAAAGTGGATCATGCGTTTGGCTGTTTAGGCACCACAATCAAACAGGCGGGCAGTGAAGAAGCTTTTATTCAAGTCGATAAATTAGCCGTATTGGCTTTTGCTAAACTGATCCAAGCTCAAACAAATCCTTCTCTTAAATTTATGGTGGTGACTGCATTAGGTGCGGATGCTAAATCAACGGTGTTTTATAACCGGATCAAAGGCGAAGTAGAGCTATCACTTAAGGCGCTATCGTTACCGGTACTTAATATTTTCCAACCGAGTTTATTATTAGGACCACGAGATAATGGCCGTTTTATGGAAGATATTGGTCAAACCCTTTTTGGTGGTTTATCGTTTCTATTTATCGGTCCGCTACGAAAATATCAGCCCATTAACGCACAAACGGTAGCGGAGTCGATGTACCAAGTGGCTTTGAAGCCTCAGGTTGCTCCCACGCATCAAATTATCACTAATGCCATGATGCATCGCTGTCATTATTAATAATACTACTCTCGACAACTATGCTGCTTTATGACAAGTTAATACACCTCTAATGTTCAATGCTAACGACATAAGACGAGTCAAAGTAACCATAACGTAAGGAGAATAGGAATGAGTGATGATAATGATTTAACCTTAAATGAAGTCTGTGAAATACTCGACAAAAGCCCTACTACGATTAAGCGTTATGCTCGCGAAAACTTACTGTTTACTGAACAAAACGGTAATGTGCTTAGTTTTAACAAAGCTGAAGTAATGCGTTATCGAGCGTGTTCTGAACATTAATATAGACTTAGGCTTATTTGCTAAAAAATCCCCAACCGTCAATGACAGTATGGGGATTTTTTATTGATACGCCCAGTTCATATTCTTATTTACAGGTGCTAAGCAGCACTTTGATGAGTAAATATGAATGACCAAGCATGGGCTAGCAAACCTAAATTAGCCAATGATCAGCAGCTTTAGTCACCAAAATCATCTAGCAAGATGTTTTCAGACTCGACACCCAAACTTTCTAGCATGGCTATCACTGACGCATTCATGATCGGAGGACCACACATATAAAACTCACAGTCTTCCGGCGCTTTATGTTGTTTCAAGTAATTCTCATACAGCACGGTATGAATAAAGCCGGTATAACCCGTCCAATTATCTTCAGGTAGTGGATCAGACAAAGCAACATGCCAAACAAAGTTGTCGTTTTCAGCGGCTAGTTGATCAAAATCTTGCTGATAGAACACTTCACGAGTTGAGCGAGCACCATACCAAAAACTCATTTTACGTTTGGTTTTAACACTTTTTAATTGGTTAAATATGTGCGATCGCATCGGTGCCATACCCGCACCACCACCAACAAACACCATTTCAGCATCGGTTTCTTTGACAAAAAACTCACCAAATGGTCCTGAAATAGTTACCTTATCACCGGCTTTTAAATTAAAAATATACGACGACATTTTTCCTGGCGGTAAACCAGCTTTAGGCGGCGTTGCAATACGCACGTTTAGCATAATCGTACCCTTTTCATCAGGGTAGTTTGCCATTGAATAAGCACGTAATACGTCTTCATCAACGGTAGACACTAAATCGAATAAACCGTATTTAACCCAATCGCCACGATACTCTTCAGGAATATCAAAATCGGCATAACGCACTTTATGCGCAGGCGCTTCAATTTGAATGTAACCACCGGCTTTAAACAACACATCTTCACCGTCGGGAATTTTTAATAACAGCTCTTTAATAAATGTCGCTTGGTTATTATTTGAAATAACCTCACATTGCCATTTTTTAACCCCAAAAATTTCTTCATCAATCTCAAGTTCCATGTCGGTTCGCACGGTAACTTGGCATGCCAAACGGCAACCTTCTTTGGCTTCTTTTTTTGAAATATGATCAAGTTCGGTCGCTAAAATATCACCGCCACCGGCTTTCACTTTTACGCGACATTGGCCACATGTACCACCACCGCCACACGCCGATGGTATAAAAATATGTTGCCCAGACAAGGCGCCCAATAACTTATCACCAGCAGGAGTTTGCACGCTTTTACTAGCGTCATCATTAATGCTAATAGTGACATCATTGGTGTTCACTAACTTACGTTTGGCAGCTAAAATCACCACCACTAGCAAACTTACCACTATGGTAAACATGCCAATACCTATTGCCATTTCCATTAAATAACCCTTCTCTTCAATGCGTTATAACGTAATGCCCGCAAATGACATAAAGCCCAGAGCCATTAAGCCGGTGGTGATAAAGGTAATCCCAATGCCTTGCAACCCATCAGGAATAGCATGAAACTTCATTCGTTCACGAAGTCCCGCTAATAACACAATAGCCATCGCCCAACCCACGGCAGAACCTGACGCAAACACCACAGACTCAGTAAAGTTATAGTCACGGTTGGCCATAAAAATGACCCCAGCAAAAATGGCACAGTTCACCGTTAATAACGGTAAAAAGATCCCTAATGACTGATATAAAGTTGGAATATAACGGTCTAAAAACATTTCTAAGATTTGCACCAACGCAGCAATGACCCCAATAAAGGTAATCAGCTGTAAATAGCTTAAATTCAGCTCAGGAAACCCAGCCCAAGCTAATGCGCCTGGCGCTAAGATATTGACGTAGATAATTTGGTTTAATGGCACAGCCAGCACCATGACCACAATCACCGCAATGCCTAAGCCAAATGCAGTAGAGACCTTTTTCGACACAGCTAAAAAGGTGCACATACCCAAGAAAAATGACAGCGCCATGTTGTCGATAAACGCCGCTTGGATAAATAAATTAATATAGTGTTCCATGCTGTTTCCTTATCCGCGCTTACGCTGAATGATTTTAATGACCCAAATCATCACGCCAATTAAAAAGAACGCGCTGGGTGGTAAAGTGAACATTTCATTAGCAAGATACCAACCGCCATTTTCAATAGTGGTAAATATGTTGTGACCAAACAAAGTACCACGCCCCAGTAGCTCACGAATAAACGCCACGCCCATTAAAATTAAGCCATAACCTAAAGCATTGCCCAAGGCATCAAATACGGCTAAATGAGGCGGATGTTTCATCGCAAAGGCTTCAGCTCGACCCATAATGATACAGTTAGTGATGATCAAACTGACAAACACAGATAACTGTTTTGACAATTCATACGCCACGTCTTGTAACACCATGTCGACAATAATCACCAACGAGGCAATCACCGTCATTTGCGCAATAATCCGCACACTATTAGGAATAAAATTGCGAATACTTGAAATAATCAAGTTAGAAAAGACCAACACAAAGGTCACAGCAAGTGTCATGACGAATGCAGTTTGCATCGAATTACTGACCGCTAATGCCGAACACACACCTAATACCTGTATTGCTACAGGGTTATTAGCCATAATTGGCGATGTTAGGATCTCACGAGTTGAAATAGCACGACTCATTTACTTACCCTCCGCAGCTAACGTGTGTAGATAGGTTTGATACCCTTCAACGCCAAACCAAAACTCGACTAAGCGTTGAATACCTACGCCCGTGCGCGTCGCACCACTAACACCATCGATGCCGTGAATGTCGCCGTCTTTAGCGCCGCCTTTAATAACCTTAATGGCAATTTTGCCTTTTTCATTAAACAGCTTTTTGCCTTTCCATAGTGCTAACCATTGTGGGTCGGTAACAAAGTCAGCAATACCAGGGGTTTCGCCATGCTCATAAAACACGATGTTTTCAATGGTGTTTAAGTCTGGTTTTATCGCCATGTAACCGTAAATAATCGACCACAAACCTTTGCCATAAATCGGCATCACAATGCTGGCAAGTTGGCCATTGGTGTCATACACCTCAAAAATACGAATGTCGTTCGCCATGGTTTTAATTTTGGCGGTGTCTTTTTTCGGTTTAGAAGAGGTTTCTGGGTTAATCGATGCCATGCGCTCATCAAAATCAAGTAAATTGGCTTTTTCAGTTACCTTGCCTGTCGCTAAGTTAACCATCTTAGGCTTTACTCGTTGGGCAAATAACTCGCTAAAGTCACCTTGACTGATGTCGATGTCCGCAGCTTTTAACACAAACTGCTGCACTTCTTCGCGCTTTTTAGCCAGCTTACGTTCTTTTAAAATCTCCACGGTACCGGTGATCATAAATGAGCAAACTAGACTTAAAATGATGATAAAAACCATTGTTCCAGCGACTGAATCTTTCTTAAAGGCCATGACGTTTTAGTCTCCGTTTGATATTAGCTTGAGCGACTAGGTAGTCGAACAACGGTGCCCATAAATTAGTAAACAAAATGGCTAGCATAATGCCCTCTGGCATTTTGGCATTCAGTAAACGAATAATAATGGTCATAAAACCAATCATAAAACCGAACGCAAATTTAGCCTTGCGGGTATATGACGCCGTTACCGGATCGGTGGCCATAAACATCATCCCCAGTGCAAAACCACCAGTGACTAAATGCCATGTCCACGGCATTGCCGACATAGGATTTCTGCTAGAACCGAAATAGTTAAACAACAAAACGGTAATGATCATACCTAGCATCACACCGGCTACCACACGCCAATCAGCTACGCGGGTAAGCAGTAAAATACCACCACCAATAAGAATGGCTAAGGTACTGGTTTCACCAACGGCACCAGGGGTAAAGCCTAAAAAGGCATCCCACCAAGTACTGTCGCTTAATACGCTAAACCAACTCACATCGATAAAGCTTAATTTTTTAGCCACGGTAAGGGTTAACGTCGTTGCACCAGAAAAGCCATCAACCGCTACAAACTGGCTTAATGACACCACCTCTGTTGGGTATGCAAAATAAATAAATGCATATCCCGCCAGTGCAGGGTTTAAAAAGTTGTAACCCATACCACCAAACATCTCTTTTGCCACGACCACACCAAAACTAAGGCCCAAGGCCACAATCCATAACGGCGTAGAGATAGGTAAAATGAGTGAGAACAATAACGCGGTGATAAAGAAGCCTTCGTGCAGTTCTTGGTGACGCACTTTGGCAAACACCACTTCCCACACCAAACTGACCACCAACGCAGTTAAGTAAAATGGCACATAAAAACTGGCACCATAGGCAAACAAACTGATTAAACCAGCGCTTTGTGTAAGTGGGCCAAACAGTAAGTTATAAAAGGCAAGTTGCCATACATCCGGCTGTGTTGCCCCTGCTATAATGGCTATTTGAGCCTGCAGGCCAATGTTGTACATGCCCAATAACATTGCTGGAAATAAGCACATGCCCACAATGTGCATGGTGCGCTTAACATCAATCGCATCACGAATATGCACATCACCTTTGGTGCTACGACCATTGGCTATCCACAACGAACGTAAATAGCTGCGCATCGAGTCGCCATGAGCGTAATAGCTGTCTTGTTTGCTGGGCTTTTTCTGTTGCTGACTCATTAACCTTCCCTCTCGATAATATCTAGGCAAGCACGAAGTTCTTTACCAAAGTCATACTTTCCTGGGCACACAAAAGTGCACAACGCTAAATCTTCTTCATCTAGCTCTAATGCACCAAGTAGTTGTGCCTCATCGGTATCACGCACCACTAAATCACGTACTAACAAGATGGGTAAAATATCAAGCGGCATAACGCGGGCCAGTTGACCAAACGCCATCATGGCGCGCGGAGAACCACCAGCATTAGTGGTGAAATCAAACAGCTTTTTGGTGCGACTAAAACCTGACATCATGATGCCGGTAAGTGAGAATTTGTTGCTGTCATGACGCACCCAAGGCAACAACTCTTGACGTTCATTTTCAGTCAATACACTTATTTGATTATGGAATCGACCTAGGAAGTCATACACATCTGCAGCGGTATGACCTGACAATAATGACCCAGACACAATGCGCGACTGTCGCTGGTCAATTTCACCATTTACCCATTCGCTTAACTTTGCACCTAACTGGGTACGCACTAAACGAGGCTTTAATACATTAGGCCCGCCTAGCGCAACGATACGGTCGGTATACAATTCACCGGTTAAAAACAGTTTGCCGAAGGCAATCACGTCTTGATAACCCACATGCCACACCTGGCGTTCAATACTGGCTGGTAATAGGAAATGAATGTGAGTACCGACTAATCCAGCTGGGTGCACGCCGTTAAAGCGCTGCACACTGACTTTCGATAAGTCGTACTCACTGCTGGCATCTACCAATAACGAAGCGCCATCATCTTGGCATAAATACACTTTTTCGGTGGTCAAAAACGTAAGGGCAAATAATCCGGCTTGGAAAGCCTGTGGTTGAGTGGCAATAATGACACGCGGATCGGGCGCAAGAGGATTAGTGTCAATAGCAGTAACAAATATCCCTGCAGGCGCTACATCTAATTGGGGTACGCGAGAAAAAGGACGCGTACGCAGCGCAGTCCATAAACCACTGCGGACTAAACCATCTTTAACAGCTTGATGTGATAGCGCATGAATATCCACTGATTCGAGAATAATGGCAGGTTCTTGCGTGGCATCACAATCAATCACTACCGATTGCAGTACACGACGCTCTCCGCGATTAATCGCGCAAACAACTCCGCTTGCTGGTGCAGTAAACAACACGCCAGGGGTTTTCTTGTCTTCAAACAGCACTTGGCCTTTGACGACATGATCACCTACTTCAACCGACATTGTTGGCTTTAAGCCGACATATTCTTCACCAATTAACGCCACTTGGGTCGTTTTAGGTGCGTCATCTATTTGCTGCAGTGGTTCTCCAGCAATCGGGATATCAAGTCCGCGCTTAATAGTTATTACTGGATTGTTAGCACCAGCCATCACATTCACCATCTAAAAAAATTCGATAGCTAATGTTATATGTTTGCAACTACTAATATAGTAACTAAGATCACACTCCGAGTGAGGACTGTAATTTTGGAACACAACCGAATGCCAGATTTGTGAAGCAGGTCAATATATTGTCTCGAGATAAAACTATTTATGTAATTTACGTGTCAAAAGGGTTGTTACATTCCGGCAGTATTAGCGGTACATGTTATAACCAATAATCGATAAAAAAAGCCACGACTAGATTGATTAACACCTACCGATTAAGCTTGATTACACCGCACCAAAAACAGCCATAACTTATGTTTTATCGCGCTAGGCTAAGAGTTTAATCCGTTAATGGCTTATTTTAATCCGCTAACTGTTGAATTAGTCGACCTTGCTGAAAAAGGTACACGCAATCCATTTGCTCTAACGCGGTCAAACGATGACTTATCATTAACAGGGTTTTATGCTCAGCAAAATCGAGCAACACGTTAAGGATTTCACGCTCGGTACGTTTATCTAATCCTTCAGTCGGTTCATCGAGCAATAACAAAGGAGCGTCACGCAATAATGCCCTTGCGACCCCAATTCTGCGCTGCTCACCACCCGATAATTGTCGGCCGCCCTCACCTATCCAGCAATCTAATGGTTTATCGCCCTGCAACAAGGTTTGTAAGCCAACACGCTGTAATACTTCTATTAAACGGTGATCATGAGCTTTTTTGGCTTCATCTGGCAAATAGGCCAGCGCCAAGGCTAAATTGTCACGCAAGGTGCCAGAAAACAGATAAACTCGCTGGCTCACCACTGTCATCGACGCACGAAGATTGGCATCGCTGTAGGCATTTATTGGTTCGCCATCAAGCGTAATAGACCCTTGTTGCGGCGCCCAATCACGAGTAATGAGCCCCAACAAGCTTGATTTCCCACAACCTGTGGGGCCTAAAATAGCCACTTTGTCACCAGCTTTAAGAGTCAAATCTACACCTTGTAACACTGGTGAATGGCTATGATAACCAAAGTGAACACCACTGAGCAGCAAGGCGCCGTGGTTTGCTTGCAAGTGACTGTTAGCATTAAATTTAACACTCGGTGTTTGTTCAGTT
>NZ_PJAP01000067.1:0-1389 GCF_002836795.1 Shewanella sp. 11B5
ACATTAAGCGGGATGATTTATTACATGCTGATTTTGGTGGTAATAAAGCGCGTAAATTTTATCATTTCTTACATCATGATTATTCACATGTTACCCAGATCGTGGCTTCGGGCTCTGCACAAGCAAACTCCTTGTACTCATTGTCTGTACTTGCAAAGCAGCAAGGGTGGAAATTTGATTACTACGTAAGCCACATCAGCGAGTTTTTATTACAACATCCTCAGGGGAATTATGCTGCAGCGATACAAAATGGCGCCAATATTATAGATGTTCGTCATTTGACTGATGCTAAAAACCTTGAAGGTATGCATTTAGACGATGCGATGCAGCATATTGTTTCATCAGACCCAAGCTATGCAGATAAAAAACAATTACTTTTTATTCCTGAAGGTGGCCGTTGTGAGTATGCCGAAACTGGGATAGCACAACTCGCCAGTGAAATTATTCAATGGGCACAAGATCAACAAAAAAAACAGTTAAAGATATTTTTACCCTCAGGTACGGGAACTACTGCAGCTTATTTAAATAAACAAATTATTCAACAACAGGCTAAATTACTATTAATGGATGTTATTGCCATAGAGGTATTAACTTGCAGTACCGTAGGAGGAGATGAATATTTACGTCAACAATTCTCACAATTAGTCGATGAGGTTTATTTTCCTAACATTATTAATGATGGTCATAAATATCATTTTGGAAAATTATCACGACGTTGTTTTGATATGTGGAATACGGTATGCCAGTCGGGAATTGAATTTGAATTATTGTACGACCCGGTTGGATTTCTAGTGTTACAACATTATTTGAATAGTAATACTGTCAGTGCAACCGATATTCTCTATATACATCAGGGGGGAGTCTTGGGAAATAAAACGATGTTGCCAAGATACCAACGAAAGTTTTTGCACACGGTTTGATTACAGGATGAGTGTAGGGTTTCTTGTTGTAAGCTGTTGATATTAAGTCGGTTATTTCCAAGTTGTAGATTTGGGTTTAAAAATTTCGATTGGAGTTTAAAACTGAAGCCTAATTTGAAATGATGCGAGTGAGTTATTCATTTTGCTCTGTTTTAATAAACATCGGTAAGTGAGAGGAGAATACCGAGAAATGAGTTTATTAAATAACAGAGCAAATGATTAACGCAAAGCGTTAGGGGGTATTACTTATTGGCAGAGATTAACCATTTCATGAAGTTTAATGCTTCAATACGTTTTGAAAAGGTTTTTTTGTTTTTACCTAGGCTATCGGTAAAAGCAATTGAATTCTTGTTTGACGAGATAGAGTTAACCGGAAAGCTAACTGAAATTTCGTGTCCATTCATGTTGTATGACATAGGTCACACTCCTTCTTATATATTCACCATTAGGTGAGAAAATTGTTCAATAA
>NZ_PJAP01000068.1:0-1389 GCF_002836795.1 Shewanella sp. 11B5
AAACAGACACACAACATGGTGCTATCGTGCCACCGATTTATTTATCGACCAATTATTCATTCGATGGCCACAATAATCCACGCGAGTTTGATTACAGTCGTTCGGGTAACCCTACTCGATGTATTCTAGGCGACGCACTTGCCAAACTTGAACAAGGTGCAACCGGTGTAGTGACATGTACCGGCATGGCCGCGATTACATTGGTGACTAGTTTACTTGGCCCTGATGATTTATTGGTTGTGCCGCACGATTGTTATGGTGGCAGTTACCGTTTATTCACTAACTTGGCCAAAAAAGGCCAATTTAAGTTATTGGTCGTTGATCAAATTGACGCACAAGCGCTGAGCAAAGCAATAGCTCAAAAACCGAAAATGGTGTGGTTAGAAACGCCATCGAATCCTTTATTGCGCGTGGTCGACATTGCTGCCATTAGCCAAGCTTGCCATGACGTTGGCGCGTTAGTAACAGTCGATAACACCTTTTTATCGCCGATATTACAGCAGCCATTGTTATTGGGTGCAGACATTGTTATTCACTCAACCACCAAATACATCAATGGTCATAGCGATGTGGTCGGTGGGGCTGTAGTGGCTAAAGATCCTGAAGTGGGTGAGTTGTTACATTGGTGGTCAAATACTCTTGGGCTTACGGGTTCAGCATTTGACAGTTATTTAACCTTGCGAGGCTTACGTACTTTAGCGGTACGAATTCGTGAGCATCAACGTAACGCACAAAAGATTGTTGAGTTACTCAACGCCAGTGATGTAGTGGCAAAGGTGTATTATCCGGGTTTAAAAGACCATCCAGGTCACGAAATTGCGGCAAAACAACAACAAGGCTTTGGTGCTATGTTAAGTTTTGAGTTAATCGGCGGCGAAGCGGAAGTGGTGGCATTTTTAAAGGCGCTGTCGTTGTTTAGTGTTGCCGAAAGTTTAGGCGGGGTGGAAAGTTTAGTCGCCGTTCCGGCCACCATGACCCATAGAGCAATGGACCCACAAGCAAGGCAAGAGGCTGGTATTAAAGAGACTTTATTGAGACTATCTGTCGGTATTGAAGATGCAGATGACCTCTTGGCCGATATTCAAGCAGGCCTAGCAGCTGTTGCCGCGATAAAATCAGCTTAATTCTAGTTTAAGTTAGCTGTGGTTTCGACCAAATTGGGTAAAATAGCAAAACATGCACTTGCAACACTATTGGTTTCAAAATAGAAGTCTAGCAGTCGCAACAAAAGTCGTAGTTGTTTAAGGAGTCAGTAATGACGCGAAGTCATTTACATAAGTTTGGTGGTTCAAGTTTAGCGGATGCAGATTGCTATCGCCGTGTTGCACATATTCTACTTACGCATGGTCAGAGTGATGATTTAGTTGTGGTATCCGCCGCCGGAAAAAC
>NZ_PJAP01000069.1:0-1387 GCF_002836795.1 Shewanella sp. 11B5
TTTGGGTTTGACGACTCGCGATCAGGACGAATTAAAACGGCAGCGGTCACGTTTGTGCCACCAACAATCCTTGGTTTGTTATTTCCGAATGGATTTATTTTAGCGATTGGTTTTGCTGCGCTAGCTGCCACTATTTGGGCTGTTATTGTACCAGCGTTATTAGCCTATAAAGTAAGACAACAATATCCTGACTCAAAGGGATTTAAAGTCCCTGGTGGAACTCAGTTAATTGCTATTGTGGTGTTGTTTGGAGTTATCACTGCCACATGTCATTTGCTGGCCATGGCCGATATATTGCCGGTGTTTAAATAGACGCAAAAATTCCGGTGAAACAACTTTTAGCCTAAAAGCCTTCGTTTGAAGGCTTTTTGCTTTTCTGTTGATATCGACTTAACTTATGAGACAAGTTTCATGTTGGCTATATCAAGGCAACTATTTTTATAAAGGATTAGGATAATGAAGGTACAACAGTATCAACAAGGACAGCCTTGCTGGATTGAATTAGCAACTCATGATTGGGCGGCAGGTAAAGCATTTTATCAGGCGCTATTTGGCTGGGGAGCAGATGATATGCCTATGCCAGAAGGGCATTATACTATGCTGCAAATCGACGGTGATGATATTGCTGCAATGTACCCAATGCCAGCAGAAATGGAAGCCTTACCGACTCATTGGACAATTTATTTTGCGGTCGATGATGTTGATGCTACCTCTAAGGCTGTGGCTCAAGCTGGAGGTGAGATTATTGCGGGGCCTCATTCTGTTGGAGATGCAGGCCGTATGGCGCTATGCACAGATCCAGAAGGCTGTCGATTTGCATTATGGCAAGGCCAAGACCATATTGGCATTAAGCGATCGCAAGAATCAAATACCCTATGTTGGGTTGAGCTTGCTTGTCGTGATACCGCTGCGGCGAAACAGTTTTATAGCCAAGTATTAGGTTACCAAACTAAGCTTAATGATGTGGCTGATTTTGAATACACCGAATGGTATGCGGATGAACAAGCCATTGGCGGAATGATGGCAATGACTGCAGAGTGGGGTGATACTCCTGCCCACTGGATGAGTTACTTTGCCGTTGATGACTGTGATGTATCAGTGACTAAAGCACAAACCTTGGGAGCTACTGTTTGTGTGCCAGCAACCGATATTCCTAACGTAGGCCGTTTTTCAGTACTCAATGATCCACAAGGTGGGTTTTTTTCAATTATTGCGTTATTTGCTGCGGAATAAATAGATCTGAAAATTATATTTTTACATAATGAATGTTGATTATTTATATTCGTGTGTTGCCGATTAAAGCTAGAGTATCATTTAATGTAGAGTGCCGATTTAAGATAGAAGGCGATTGAACCTTGATTATTAAGTGATGTCATATTGAGTTGTT
>NZ_PJAP01000070.1:0-1385 GCF_002836795.1 Shewanella sp. 11B5
GCGCAATTATCGCTGGCGGTAAAGGTACTGCTGAAGATAAGTTTGCTGCTCTAGAGGCTGCTGGCGTTACGACTGTTCGCTCTTTAGCTGACATTGGTAAAGCACTACGTATCAAAACAGGTTGGTAATTATACCTTCTTGATAAAAAGGCGCTTAGGCGCCTTTTTTATTGGTTTTTATTCACTATTTTCATATAGTTATATTTTAATAGACAATCTGTTGCGATTCCTTTAATTCTTTGCAAGGTAATTATGGCCATCATCAGCATTATTTTCCCCTTAATATTTATGGTGTTATTAGGCTATGTATTAACCCGAGTTGGATTCTTTAACAAAGAACACATTACTGGGATAAGTAGGTTCACTTTTTACGTCAGTATCCCGGCATTTCTATTTATCAATATGCTCGCAGCACCGTTAGCGCAAAGCATTGACCCACTTGCACTGCTAGCTTTTTATTTACCAGTGTTGTTAGTGTTTTCTATAGGTTACCGAATTAATCGCCTTTTTAGTCCAATAGCGCTGCAGGGGCGTGATGCCAGTGCGGTATTCGCGTTGGGTGCCAGTTATTCCAATACGGTATTGGTAGGTTTACCCATTATTATCGCTGCATTAGGCCCAGCAATGATAGGGCAGGTATTTATGATCATTACTTTTCATAGCGCCACCTTGTTTGCTCTGACTTTTATCTTAGCGGCAAGAGAGCAGCCTCAAGGTTTCTCGTGGCGACGGTTTGCTCGCTCTATGGTACTTAATCCGGTAGTAATGAGTATTGGACTAGGTATTTTAGTGAATGCGTTAAGTATTAACTTGGGACAACAATTAGATGAAGGTTTAGCGCTATTAGCTAAGCCCGCTTTGGCGTGTGCATTGTTTGTGCTAGGTGCTAATTTAAGTTTCTATCGTATAGGTGAACATTGGCGTTTAGCCTTAATGGCTAGTGGTTTAAAAATTATTTTATTGCCAGCATTAGTTTATATTATGGCGCAGTTTGTATTTGAGCTAACCACATCAAACACTGCGATGTTGGTGTTGCTCAGTGCTTCTCCGCTTGGCGTCAACGCTTATCTTATTGCCACTGAACTTAAACAACATGAATCAACCTTGGGTAGCACAGTAGTATTATCGACCTTGTTATCAGTGTTTAGTTTTAGCCTATGGCTTACATTATTGATTTAAGTAAACTTTAAAAGCTTATGATAAATGTTAGCCAATAAAAAACCAGCAAATTTGCTGGTTTGTTTGTTGCTCACATACAGACTATTCGTCAGCGTGATCACAAGTATCATTGGTACAATGACCATAAAGGTACAAGCTATGGTGAGTCAGCTTGATGTTATGACGCATTGCGATTTCATCCTGGCGACGTTCAATCACGTCGTCAGA
>NZ_PJAP01000071.1:0-1384 GCF_002836795.1 Shewanella sp. 11B5
TATGCGAGAATTGAATTGGCTAGAATGAAAAATATGATTCAACAGTCTAGCGAATTGTCATCGAAGAGCTAAAAAACACTTTGCCTAGCCAATTCTATCGATAGGCGCTATAATTTGCGCCTTTTTTAGCGGCTAGTGCAAGGTTAACATGTCAGGCAATAAAGTTGAGGTCGACAAGCGTCGTACCTTCGCCATCATTTCGCACCCCGATGCGGGTAAAACCACCATCACCGAAAAAGTACTTTTATTCGGAAACGCCTTACAAAAGGCTGGCACGGTAAAAGGCAAAAAGTCTGGTCAACATGCTAAATCTGATTGGATGGAAATGGAAAAAGATCGTGGTATTTCGATTACCACTTCTGTGATGCAATTTCCTTACGGTGGCGCGCTCATCAATTTACTTGATACGCCTGGTCACGAAGACTTTTCGGAAGACACTTACCGTACACTAACCGCAGTAGATTCTTGTTTAATGGTTATTGACTCCGCGAAAGGTGTTGAAGATCGTACCATTAAGCTTATGGAAGTGACGCGTTTGCGTGACACACCTATTGTGACATTCATGAACAAATGTGATCGTGATATTCGCGACCCCATTGAATTGATGGATGAAGTAGAAGACATCTTAAAAATAGCTTGTGCACCTATTACTTGGCCAATAGGTTCAGGTAAGGAATTTAAAGGTGTGTATCACATCTTGCGTGATGAAATCATTTTATACCAGAGCGGTATGGGCCATACCATCCAAGAAGAACGCATTATTAAAGGATTACATAATCCTGAATTAGATAAAGTGCTTGGATCGTACGCCAATGACATACGCGATGAAATGGAACTTGTTGCCGGCGCTTCAAATGAATTCAATCAAGAAGCTTTTCTAAAAGGCGAGCTTACGCCAGTATATTTTGGTACAGCCTTGGGTAACTTCGGTGTGGATCATATTTTGGATGGCATCGTTGAGTGGGCTCCAAAGCCGCTTCCTCGTGAAAGTGATGTACGAAATGTCACGCCGGATGAAGAAAAGTTCTCTGGCTTTATTTTTAAAATTCAAGCCAATATGGATCCAAAACATCGAGACCGTGTTGCCTTTATGCGTGTTTGCTCAGGTCGATATGAGCAAGGTATGAAAATGCACCATGTGCGTATCGGTAAAGATGTTAATGTCAGCGATGCTTTGACCTTTATGGCTGGAGATCGAAGCCGTGCTGAAGCGGCCTATCCAGGCGATATCATTGGATTACATAATCATGGCACCATGCGAATTGGTGATACATTTACTCAAGGCGAAAAACTACGCTTTACTGGGGTGCCAAACTTTGCACCTGAAATGTTCCGTCGTATTCGTTTAAAAGATCCACTAAAACAAAAGCAGTTACTTAAAGGC
>NZ_PJAP01000072.1:0-1383 GCF_002836795.1 Shewanella sp. 11B5
TAAGAGAACAGCTCTTTGGTCATGTAAAAGGCGCATATTCTGGTGCGGTTAGTGATCGCCGTGGCCGCTTTGAATTGGCCGATGGTGGGACGTTATTTTTAGACGAAGTGGGTGAGCTTCCGCTTGCCGTGCAAGCTAAGTTGTTACGTGCGTTGCAAAATGGTGAAATTCAACGTGTCGGCAGCGATAATATCATCGTAGTAGATGTCAGAATTGTTGCCGCAACTAACCGTAATTTACAGTTAGAAGTCAAAGAAGGTCGCTTTAGGGCTGACTTATATCATCGCTTGAGTGTGTATCCTTTACCTGTACCACCATTACGCGAGCGTGGTAAAGACGTTATTTTATTGGCAGGCTATTTTTTAGAAAAAAGCCAACATCAGCTTGGCGTCGCGAAACTAAGATTGCAACAAACAGCGATTGATCAGTTAACCCAATACCATTGGCCAGGCAATGTGCGCGAGTTAGAACATTTGCTCAGCCGTGCTGCGTTAAGGGCTATTAGCGAGCAAGGGCGTCATGCCAGTATTATTAGCATTAGCCGTGTTCATCTCGGTTCCGAGTTTGTTGTGAACTATCCCGTCGCACCAGCAATAGCCGAGGTTGATATTATCAACGACAGTAATGCCGCAGCCGCATTATCGCAGGTGTTAACCCTTGGACTACGCGATTCTACCGATGAGTACCAACGACAAATAATACAGACGGTATTAGTGACAGAACGAGGTAATTTAGCCGCTGTCGCCAGAAGTTTACAGCTGGATAGAAGCAATTTAATTCGCACAATGCGTCGTTTAGGACTTGATCCAAATGCGGCATATTAATCGTAAGGTATAAACCTAAAATAGGTTGTGTGAATAGCCTGTAATCGAAAATATATTATCGATGAACAGAAATTTATTCCCACAAAAACAGGTCAATATAAGTTGGGTTAATTAGGGTCTTCTAAAGGATGGATGTTATGCAAAAACGTAATATAGGCAATATCGCATTGATCGTTGCCATCGTCTCTGTCGCGATTGCGGCTTTGATGGTGTTTGGCTCGTCATTGGGATTATGGGACCCGATTGTCGGCTTTATGGCCAGCCGTAATTACAATAACCTGTTAGGTTATTTAGTGGTGGTGGTTGCGGTGCTCGCATTAGGTACCAGCTTTACCATTAAGCAAGACAGTAACGCTAAGGGCAAAGGCATATTAACCTCTACAACAGCGCTATTACTGGGCTTAGCTATATTGTCGCCGAGCATTATGGCGTTGGTTATCAAACCAGTGAAATACCCACCTATTCACGATATTACTACTAATACTCAATCACCACCGCAGTTTGAGTTTTTAACTGACAGCCGCATTGGCGCTAAAAATAGTTTGGTTTATGGCGGAGA
>NZ_PJAP01000073.1:0-1381 GCF_002836795.1 Shewanella sp. 11B5
ACGCCGAGATGTTCCCTTGTTGATAAAAAAAATGGGTTTTGGTATTGAAATCATTGCTGATCAACCGCAATGCTTGTCATTTATCATCACCAAAACAAATTAATATTGTTTATATAAAAGGTTTTTCAATGCTGGAAATTTTAACTGATTGGTACAAAACCCGTTTTAGTGACCCACAAGCCATAACGTTAATGTTTATCATTATTGGGATTGGTCTTGCATTGTACTTTGGTTCCGGATTACTTGCGCCATTACTGGTTGCTTTGGTGTTAGCTTTTTTATTAGAGTGGCCAGTAGCACAGATGTCGCGACTGGGTATAAGCCGAACCGCTGCTGCAACAATTGTGTTGGTGGTTTTTTTAGGGTTGATGATTATTTTGACGTTTGGTTTAGTGCCCAGTATTTGGCGCCAAGGAGTGTCATTGGTCACCGATTTACCTTCTATGATCGATAAGGGCATGATAATCGTGCGCGAATTTAGTGCTGATTACCCGCAGTTTGTGAGTGCATCGCAACTTGATTCGATGATGGAAGAAATCAACAAGATGCTTGATACACAGCACCTGATTGATTTAGGTAAACAAATTCTGGGTTATTCTGCGTCATTATTAGTGTTAATGGTGTACGCGATTTTAGTACCATTATTGGTATTTTTCTTTTTAAAAGACAAAGAGTTTTTATTAAACGGTAGCAAACGATTTTTCCCGTCTAACCGTGGTCTTGCACGAAAAGTTTGGTTTGAAATGGACCAACAAATTTTTAATTATATTCGCGGTAAAGTGATTGAGATTGTTATTATTGGCGTAGCCAGTTATATCTTTTTTGCTATCATGGGGTTGCGTTATTCAGCGCTACTGGGCGTATTAACAGGTTTGTCGGTATTGATCCCATATGTTGGCGCAACATTGGTTACATTGCCGATTGCGTTAGTGGCATTTTTTCAGTGGGGTTTTAGTGCTGAATTTGGTTATTTAATGTTAGGTTATGGGATTATTCAGGCGTTAGATGGCAATGTGTTAGTACCGCTACTCTTTTCTGATGCTGTTGATTTACATCCCGTTGTGATTATTGCTGCGGTGTTAGTATTTGGTGGCTTATGGGGCGTTTGGGGAGTCTTTTTTGCCATACCACTAGCTTCGTTAGTCAAAGCCGTCATCAATGCTTGGCCGAATAACCAAGAGCAACAACGAGTCAAGTTTGACAGTGAATAACACTTGCCTGTGGTATTGAACTACACCTGTACAGAAACAAAGCCTGTTGGATACACATTAAGCTAACCCCATTATGGTGTTAGCTTTTTTATTATCAGGCTTATGTTGTGACATTTAGAGATTGTACGAATGGTAATCGCGATAGAAAGAATGACCGTTAGACAAATAAC
>NZ_PJAP01000074.1:0-1376 GCF_002836795.1 Shewanella sp. 11B5
AACCAGTATTGAAAGCCGCTGACCAATACCAATTTATATGGATTGGTATTAACCCTATATTAGAAAAATGCTATAGTGCGCGGCATATTGGTTTGGATTTGATTTACAGGCGGTAAACATGAGTTTTAAAGATTTACGCAGCTTCATCGATCATTTGGAAAAAAATGGCGAGTTAAAGCGCATTAGCTACCCTGTTGACCCTCATTTAGAAATGACAGAGATCGCCGATCGTGTTTTACGATCTGGAGGCCCCGCACTGTTATTTGAAAATCCGACCAACCATACCATGCCGGTACTGGTTAACTTATTTGGAACGCCTAAACGTGTTGCTATGGCATTGGGTAAAGACGATCCTTTGGCTTTGCGAGAAGTTGGTGAGTTATTAGCATTTTTAAAAGAACCCGAGCCACCTACAGGCTTTAAAGATGCCATCGCCAAAATACCCATGTATAAGCAGGCATTAAATATGCCGCCTAAAACAGTGCGTAATCCGCCTTGTCAGCAAGTGGTTAAAACCGGTGATGAAGTCGACTTAACCTCGTTGCCAATCCAACATTGCTGGCCTGGAGATATCGCCCCATTAGTAACTTGGGGACTCACCATCACAAAAGGGCCGCGTCAGAAAAGACAAAATTTAGGTATTTATCGTCAACAGTTATTAAGCAAAAATAAGCTGATTATGCGCTGGCTTGATCACCGTGGCGGCGCTTTAGATTTTAAAGACTTTAAACAGCTCCATCCTGGAGAGCGTTATCCTGTCGTTGTGGCATTAGGTAGCGATCCAGTAACCATTTTAGGTGCTGTCACTCCCGTGCCAGACTCAATGAGTGAATATGCCTTTGCAGGTTTACTGCGCGGTGAACGTACTGAAGTCTGTAAAGCCATTAGCTGCGATCTTGAAGTGCCGGCCACCAGCGAGATTATTCTTGAAGGTTATATTGACCCTGATGAGACAGCGGTAGAAGGTCCATACGGCGATCATACTGGCTACTATAACGAAACCGACTCATTCCCAGTATTTACCGTGACTCACATTACTCATCGTAAAGACGCCATTTACCATAGTACCTATACCGGTCGTCCACCTGATGAACCGGCCATGTTAGGCGTGGCATTGAACGAAGTATTTGTACCTATTTTACGTAAGCAATATCCAGAAATTATTGATTTTTACCTGCCGCCTGAAGGTTGTTCATACCGTATGGCTGTGATTTCAATCCGTAAGCAATATCCCGGCCATGCTAAGCGTGTCATGATGGGTGCCTGGTCGTTCTTGCGCCAGTTTATGTATACCAAATTTATCGTTGTCGTTGATGACGATGTCAATTGCCGTGATTGGCAAGATGTTATTTGGGCCATTACTACACGAATGGATC
>NZ_PJAP01000075.1:0-1372 GCF_002836795.1 Shewanella sp. 11B5
CGTAATGACGAAGGTAAACTGACTAGCGTGATTTTGCCTGTTCACGGTTATGGTTTGTGGTCAACGATGTACGCATTTTTGGCTCTAGAAGCTGATCTAAACACTGTGCAAGGACTTGTTTACTACGACCAAGGTGAAACTCCTGGTTTAGGTGGCGAAGTTGAAAATCCAAAATGGAAAGCATTGTGGAAAGGTAAGCAGTTATTTGATGCACAAGGCGACTTGGCTATTAGTGTGACTAAAAACCCTACAGTGGCTAGCTCTGTTCATGGTGTTGATGCACTTTCAGGTGCAACATTGACCAGTAACGGTGTACAACACTCATTGGAGTTTTGGTTAGGTAAAGAAGGCTTTGCAAGCTTTATCGCTAAAGCACGCAACGGAGGGTTAAGCTAATGGCTGACGCTAAAGAACTTAAACAGGTTCTGACCGGACCGATTATCAATAACAACCCAATTGCATTGCAAATTTTGGGTGTGTGTAGTGCACTTGCTGTTACCAGTAAATTAGAAACAGCATTAGTAATGACGATTGCATTAACAGCGGTAACAGCGTTTTCTAACCTGTTTATCTCTCTTATTCGTAATCACATTCCAAGCAGTGTGCGTATTATTGTACAGATGACCATTATTGCGTCTTTAGTAATTGTGGTTGACCAAGTATTACAAGCTTATGCCTATGCCATTTCTAAGCAGTTATCGGTATTCGTAGGTTTGATTATTACTAACTGTATTGTAATGGGTCGTGCTGAAGCTTACGCAATGAAAACCCCTCCAATGATGAGCTTTATGGACGGTATCGGTAACGGTTTAGGTTACGGTGCTATTCTATTGTCTGTTGGCGTGGTGCGTGAACTATTTGGTAATGGTTCATTATTCGGCGTAGAAATCCTCAGCAAAATCTCTGACGGTGGTTGGTATCAGCCTAACGGTTTATTACTACTGCCACCGAGTGCATTCTTCTTGATCGGTGGTTTGATCTGGTTGATCCGTACTTACAAGCCAGAGCAAGTCGAAGCAAAAGGGTAGACGCAATGGAACATTATATTAGTTTATTAATTCGTTCAGTTTTCATTGAAAACATGGCACTCGCGTTCTTCTTAGGTATGTGTACTTTCTTAGCGGTTTCGAAGAAAGTCACTACTGCGATGGGCCTTGGTGTTGCAGTTATCGTGGTACTCGCTATTTCGGTTCCTGCTAACCAAATTATTTATCAAGGTTTATTGGCTCCAGGCGCATTAGCTTGGGCTGGTTTCCCTGATGCTGATTTGAGCTTCTTGAAGTTCATCACCTTTATCGGTGTGATTGCAGCACTTGTACAAATTTTGGAAATGGCTTTAGACAAGTATTTTCCACCTTTGTACAACGCGTTA
>NZ_PJAP01000076.1:0-1365 GCF_002836795.1 Shewanella sp. 11B5
ATTAAACAGGACGTTTTCTGTGAATTTTAAAACTTTAGGTTCTATTTCGATTGTCGCGGGAACGGCAATTGGCGGAGGCATGCTAGCGCTACCATTAGCAACAGCAGCTTTGGGGATGATCCCCGCATTAATCTTATTAGTGGTTATTTGGGGTTTATCGGCTTACACCTCGTTACTGATGTTAGAAATTAATCTTCACAGTGGTGTCGGCGATAACGTCCATGCCATTACTGGTAAAACACTGGGCAAAGTCGGCCAACTCATTCAAGGAGGCTCATTCCTTAGCTTATTATTCGCCTTAACCATGGTGTATCTAATGGGAGGGTCATCGCTATTAGAAACCCGTTTACAACCCATCGGCATTAACATGAGCAACCAAGTCGCCGTCATACTTTTTACGGTTATTTTTGGTGGCTTGATTGCCATTGGTGTTAAATGGATTGATAAAGTATCACGTATTTTATTTACTTCTATGGTGGTGCTGCTTGTCATTGTGGTGGCATTTCTATTACCAGACGTTAATTTAATCAGTGCATTAAACAATTACTCAACCGATGTGGCATCGGGCACCGCTTTACAACAATTATGGTTAGCAGCTATCCCGGTAGTATTCACTTCATTTGGTTTCCACGTGTGTATTGCCACCATTGTGCGCTACTTAGAGGGTGATGCTGCATCACTTAGAAAAGTGTTATTAATAGGCTCGACCATTCCACTGGTTTGTTACATCCTGTGGTTGCTCGTAACGCTAGGTTCTTTAGGCGGCGAAACAGTTCACAGCTTTGGTGGTTCACTGCCTAAACTGGTTGCTGCTTTACAAGGTTTAGCCCAGTCACACATTATCAGCCAAGCAATTGATCTATTTGCCAACCTTGCATTGGTGACCTCATTTTTGGGTGTCACCATGAGCCTATTTGATTATGTCGCCGAACTGACCCGAGCTAAAGATGACGCTGTTGGTCGTGCTAAAACATGGTTAATAACATTTATACCACCACTGTTATGTGCGCTTTACTACCCAGACGGATTTTTCAAAGTGCTAGGTTTTGCTGCCATTCCATTGGTGGTGATGATTATCTATTTACCCATTGCGATGGCATTAAAGCAACGCTCACAGCAATTAGGCGGTTATCAAGTGTCTGGCGGCACACTAGGGCTGATCGCCGCAGGATTGCTCGGCACATTAATTGTTGTGGCGCAGTTGATGGTGGCATTAGCCTAAATCGGATGACTGATAAAGTGGATTTGTAAGCGAGTTTTTCAAACGCTGTTAAGATAGTAAAACATTTGTTAAAGTCAGGCTTAGCCTGACTTTTTTGTTTTTATGGTCCGCCAACATTGACCTAGATAATTAAACAAGAAATC
>NZ_PJAP01000372.1:0-8101 GCF_002836795.1 Shewanella sp. 11B5
TAAGGATGATCATGAAAAAAACTAACCTATTGCGTAGTGCTTGCGCCATCGCCGTTTCACTGTCCCTTGCCCCTATCGCACTCGTTTCTCAAGCTGCCGAAGCAGGTGCACAATCAAAAGTTGAACGAATTGAAGTGACCGGTTCTCGTATCAAACGGACTGATATTGAAGGACCATCGCCAGTTCAGTCGTTGAATAAAGACGATATTGCCAACATGGGTTTTGATAACCTACAACAATTGCTTGAACGTATGCCTGCAAACGGTTCTGGCGCATTTTCTACTCGTGGTAACAGCCAAGATTCTACCGCTAACGGTGGCGCATCAATCAGTTTACGTGGCTTAGGGCCAGATGCCACTTTGGTACTTATCAATGGTCGCCGAGTGGGATCGAGTGCCTTTGCTGAAGGGATTTCGAATTCATTTGTTGATATCAACAACATCCCTGTATCAGCAATTGAGCGCATTGATATTCTTAAAGACGGTGCTTCAGCTATTTATGGTTCTGATGCTATTGCTGGTGTGGTTAACATCATATTAAGAAAAGACATCGAAGGGCTTGAAATTAACCTAGGTTATGGCGACGACAGTGGTACGGGTTATGACGAAACCACAGCCAGCTTAGTGTGGGGCGTAAAAGCCGACAAAGGCAGTGCGTCAGTTATTCTTGATTACTTTACTAATGGCACTTTGTCAGCAAGCGATATGGGCCGTTTTGGCACTGCAAACCAATCACCTTACGGTGGTGAAGATTACCGTTCATCACGAGGCTTTCCAGGGTATTTTTATGTTAATGGTGTGAAAACCATCGATCCTGATTGCCCCGCTGAGAATGCCACAGAAAGTGGCAGTTGTTTGTTTGATTACGGTCCATACAATTTAACCATTCCAACGTCTGAGCGTGTTGGTGCTATTGGCCAATTTGATTACATGCTCGGAGAAGATTTAACTGCATTTTTAGAGTTATCTGTACAACATAACACCTCTGAAGCGGGTGGTGCACCAACGCCATTAGATGAAGATGCTGGTTTAACCGTGCCAGGTTCTCATCCTAACAATCCATTTGGACAAGACATTGATATCGGTCGTTACCGTACAGTTGATGCTGGCGCACGTCGTTGGGATATCGAATCAGATACCATGCGTATTGTTGCCGGTCTTCGTGGCGTTATCAATGATTGGGACTGGGAAGTATCAGCGCAACGTGGCCGCAGTGAATCTACTCAAACTGGTGACCGCTCACAAGGTTGGGTAAGAACCGATTACTTACAAGCCGAAATTGATGCCGGTAACTACAACCCGTTTGGCGGCACTATGAACTCGCAAGATGTGATTGATCGCATCACCACAAGTCTAGTAAGACAAGGTAAGTCGAGCATCACAGCTTATGATGCGAGTATTTCGGGCCATGCATTTACCATCGCAGATCGCGATATCATGATGGCTGCAGGTGCAGAATACCGCGAAGAAAGCGTTAGTGACATTCCAGATGAGCAGTTCCAACGCGGTCTTATTTTTGGTACTGAAGCGGTGTCTGCATTTGGTTCGCGTGATCAACATGCTGCCTATGTAGAATTATCAATTCCTATTGCAGATAACTTTGAATTACAACTTGCCGGTCGTTATGACAGCTACAGTGACTTTGGTTCAACCACTAACCCTAAAATTGCTTTCCAGTGGGGTATTAGTGACGAGATAACTGCACGTGGTTCTTGGTCCACAGGTTTCCGTGCACCATCATTAGCACAAATTGGTTTAGGCCCTTCTGAAAAAAGTGACTTTTTAACCGATAGCTATCGTTGTGCAGCAGATAACGTCGACTGTGAATTGCTTGACTACAACTTTATATTTGCTGGCAACCCGAATCTTAAAGCGGAAGAGTCTGAGACTTGGAACGTCGGTATGATTTGGGCACCAAGTCAGCAGTTTGATATTGGTTTTGATTTATACAATATTCTCCAAGATCACAAAATTGACTCATTGCAAAACCAAGATCTTTACGACGAAAACTGTAATGATCAAAACAGCACTATTTGTTTACGTAATGCACCGCAAGCGGGCGAAACATTTGGCTCAATTGACGTAATCAAGTCAGCATTTGTCAATATTGGCTCACAAGAAGTACAAGGTATCGATTTATCTAGCCATTACGGTCTTGAGTTAAACAGCTATGGTGATATTAAGTTTGGTTTAGAGTACAGCTACTTAATCAGCTTTGAAAAAGAAGTTGATGGAACAACGATTGACTACACCGGTGAGTACGAGTACCCACAACACCGTTGGTTGGCAACAACCAACTGGAACATGGACGACTTTACGGCTAACGTTAACTTAAGCTATATCGGTGAGTTTGAAGACTACAACAAAACTCGTACTGTTGATGCACAGTTGTTAGTTGATATGTCTGGTTCATATCGTTTCAACGATACTGTTAAGTTATCTGTAGGTGTAAATAACGTGTTTGATGAAGAGCCATCATTTGCGATTGGTGATGGCGATGCTGACCTTTATGGTTACGCAATGGGCGTACATAACCCACTAGGCCGTTATATTTATACTAAAGTCACAATGAAGTTCTAATGGCAACGTCATAAGATATCGATAGCCACATTCACTTAAGGTGCAATGTGGCTTTTTTATTGTACGAATTGATTGGATTACCCCAAAAGGATTCAACATGATTACGTTATACGGAACTCAAAAAAGTCGAGCACTCCGAGTATCTTGGCTTTTAGAAGAATTAGGCGTTGAATGGCAATTTCATTTTATTGATTTTGCCAAAGGTGAAAATAAACGTGACGCATTTTTAGCCCTCAACCCTAGTGGCAAAATGCCAGTACTCACCGATGGTGACTTTGTGTTAACTGAATCCGCGGCCATTATGCGTTATTTAGCTGAAAAGTACGGCCAAGGTAAATGGTTACCAAAACCGGGTACTCAAGCGTCGGGTATTCATGAGCGCTGGATGAGCTTTGTTATTAGCGAACTTGAACAACCACTGTGGAGCATGGGTAAACATCGTTTTGCGTTGCCAAAAGAATTGCGCGTAGACGCCATGTTTGCTGTGGCTAAATGGGAGTTTGATCAAGCAGCTGCTATTGTAGAAACTTGGATACCAGAGTCTGGGTTTGTATGTGGTAGCTCGCCTATGGTTGCCGATATTTTACTCGCACAAACCTTAGGTTGGGCTTTGGGATTCGAGCAACATCTGCCGCCTAAGTTGTCCGCTTATCGCGATCGATTAAAGCAACGTCCTGCTTTGGCCGCAGCACTCGCCAAAACAGCACTACTTGTTAATGCAACGAAATAACAGGCATTAAAAAGGAAGCACAAGGCTTCCTTTTGATTATTTACTGGCAATATGCAGACTTTTTATAATTGAGTAGCAGCCCATTTCGCACGGCTTTCACGGCTTTCGCTCATGCCGTTATCAGCGCGATAAGCTTTGTATGCTTCAGCATCTAGTGCCACCAAACTCACATCCACTTCAAGTACAAGTTTGCATTCTTTTTTAATACGCCAAGCTGCGGCATTGTATAATTCAGTTAATGGCAAAGTGCTTAAAAATTCTGGATTGTATTGGGTATATAGCGCTTGAGTCGGATACACCACAAACGCTAACCGACGCTTAGGCTCTTTTTTAAAAAGCTCTTCAATACCGTCAGAGGTGTTGAGCACTTGCATTTCGATAATATCATCGATTTCTAGTAACTTTTTTTGAGCCGGAATAGGCGCTTCTCGCTCGCCAGATTCCCATGCCATCACGTCTTCATTACTGGCTTTAGTGATGCTAGCAACCTGTTCAGTTGTTAGGCCTAAAGACTGACGTAAACATTGAATTTCAATTGCATTTAAACCGGTGTTTTTCGACATGATCGTTCTCATTGTTAGTGATAATTTGTTTAATAAGCGCTTATTATCTCGCGTTGGGTTCGTTAACTCCAACCTAGGCTAATAGATAAGACTATCGATTAAGCCACACGTCTTCGGCCCAATGCCAAAATGATTCCCATACTTTGTCGCTAAATCGGCCTTTTTTCCAAAACAACACTTGGCTTTCTTCATCAATACAATAAAAGCTATCACCGATTTGGCAAATGGCAATTTGTTCGCGAGGTAATCCAATAGACCAAGCATAACAAGCTACTTCAGGTAAGTAGGTATGTGAAGATGGATCGGCAGCGGTAACAGGTTCAAGCGTGCCATAAATAACATCGCTGCCATACAGTAAGAATTCTTTTAAATCATTGGGTAAACCAATTAAGATCTGTTCTTCAACTTCTACAAGTTGCTCAAAAGTTGGCAATTCTAACGGCACCGGTACGGTTTCGCTTAATTCTTGTAGTTGTTCAATAATGTCATTCATCGCATTGTCCAGCAGATCGTTTCGTAATGGGCGCGAGTATAGCAGATGTGATTGTTGCGGATCTTGTTTGGCAAAAAAAAAGCGCTCATATGAGCGCTAAAGGGTGGTGTGGATACTATGCCACTTGGCGTTGTGAGCTGTATAAACTTTGACGTTTGTAGCTTAACCACGCTTTGTGATACTGCTTGTGAGAGTCTTGACGCAGTTTAGCGATAGTGGCTTGTTCTATGTCATTTAAGCGTCTTGATGTGGCTTTAGCCTGAGACTCAATCTGTTGGATTTGCTCATAAACATGATGTTCAGGGCCACTTTTAATGTCGGCAATATCATTTAAATGAAATTGTACTTCAACCACCATTTGGCTTACGGGTAATTTCACTAATACATTTAAATCACGATAACCTGACACTTTAGGGTGAGCAAAACGATTTTTCAATTGCACAATTTCGGTGTATTGGCTCAACTGTTGGTAACTTGATAGCAAGCTTTTTACGTCATAGGCCACCACACTTGCCCGTGCTATATCGGTTAGTTGGCTGGCATCTCCATTAAATTTAGTTTGCACTTTTTGAGCCGCACGCTGATAACTTTTGGTAGCAGGAAGAATGGTTTTGGTATTACTTGATTGGTCAATGAAGTGAAGTAGGTCAATCAGTTCTTGCTGCGCCGCCGGTGCCCGTGACATCAGAGCATGCAAGTTATCACTATCTTGTGTCACCAAGTCGGTGTTGTGATCATAAAGCGCCATTAGCTGCTCAATATCATTAGATGATTTTTGGCTGAAGTCAGATGGCTGAGCTAGCTTGGTGTATTTAAGCTCGTTAGGCTGGGCAATAGCACCACGTGTAGACAGTAAAATTAAGAATATAAAGAAGGTACGAAACAACTTATTCATTGAATAGCTCCAGCATAATGTCTGTTAATCCAATGTACCGCTTTTTGGCTGAATAGGGGCTGAATGAACAAGGTTTAATGATATATATTAACTTGGCTATGTGTTGTATTCGTTTTTATTATCAAGTGGTTAGTTTTTTTATAATAAAAAAGGGCATCTTTCGATGCCCTTTTTTTTGTGTAAATGTGACCTAAGTCAGTCATTCGCCTTGGTGATTACCAAATTTTTACGCGACTAGCTGGCTCAATGTACATCTTGTCGCCTTCTTTCACGTCATAAGTGCTGTAGAACTCAGGCATGTTAGATAACGCACCTAATGCACGGAAATGACCTGGTGAATGCGGATCAGTTGCTACGCGGTTACGCATTGCTTCTTCTTTCATCTTCACACGCCAAATTTGAGTGAAGCCCATGAAGAAACGTTGATCGCCTGTTAAGCCATCAATAACCGGTGCTTCTTTACCATCAAGTGACATTTTGTAAGCTTTATAGGCGATAGTCACACCTGATAAGTCACCAATGTTCTCACCTAATGTTAGGCTGCCGTTTACGTGTAGGTCGTCAAATACTTGATAACCATTGTACTGAGCGATTAATGCATTGCCTTTTGACTCGAATGCTTTTAAGTCAGCTTCGGTCCACCAGTCACGCATGTTACCTTCACCATCAAATTTAGCACCTTGGTCATCAAAGCCATGGCCCATTTCGTGGCCAATAACCGCACCAATACCACCATAGTTAACCGCATCATCAGCTTCTAAGTTGAAGAATGGTGGTTGTAAAATCGCAGCAGGGAACACGATTTCGTTCATGGTTGGGTTGTAGTAAGCGTTAACTGTTTGTGGCGTCATGTGCCACTCGTCTTTATCGATTGGTTGGCCTAACTTAGCTAAGCCTTTGTTATGCTCAACAATGGCCGCACGTTTAGCGTTACCCACTAAGTCATCTGCTTTAATGGTCAGTTTGCTGTAGTCATCCCACTTGTTCGGGTAACCAATTTTAGGATTAAATTTAGCCAGTTTGTCTTTTGCAGCAACTTTAGTATCAGCACTCATCCAATCTAGTGAGTCAATGCTTGAACTATAAGCGCCACGTAAGTTTTCAACTAACTGTTCCATACGGGTTTTAGCTTCTGGTGCAAAGTGACGTTTCACATACACTTTACCCACAACTTCGCCTAGCGTGTCACTTACCGTGCTCACGCCACGCTTCCAGCGAGTTTCTTGCTCTTCTTGACCATTAAGTGTCTTAGAGAAAAACTCAAAGTTTTCATTATCTAATGCTTCAGATAAATTGCTGGCATTATGTGTCAATGCCATCCAAGTCATGTAGTTTTTCCAAGTATCAAGGTCGTTATTTTTAAGCACCTCGTTTAAACCTTGGATATAACTTGGTTGGTTGATAATAATATCAGTTTGCTTGTCGCCGCCAAGCGCTGCTAAATAACCATCCCAGTTAATTTCTGATGCTAATTCTGGCAAATTCTTAACTTGGTATAGGTTGTATGTTTTAGTACTGTCGCGCGTTTCAACAACGTCCCAATGCTTTTCTGCAATTTGAGTTTCAAGTGCAAGAATGGCTTCAGCGTTTGCTTTTGCATTAGGTAAACCAGCAAGGTTGTACATTTTTTCAATGTGTTCAACGTAAGCTTTACGGATGTTGACGAAGCGTTCTTCTTGATTAAAGTAGTAATCTTTTTCTGGCAGGCTTAAACCATATTGCCAAATGTGTGTGGCGTAACGGCTTGAATCTTTAGCATCAATTTCAACATAGAATGCTAAAGGTGTACCACCACCGTTTGCTTGGTTTTCACCAAAAAACGCGGTTAATTCTTTTTTATCTTTTAGTGCGGCAATTTTATCTAAATCAGCTTGAATTGGCGCAATACCTAATTTATTTAGCGTTTCAACGTCCATAAATGAACGATATAAATCAGCTACTTTCTGTTCATCAGTGCCATCGGCTAGGTTTGGCGTCGCGCTTAAGTCTTCAATGATGGCTTTAACGTCATCACGTGCATTTTCACGTAGGTCGTAAAATGCACCAATGTTGGTACGGTCGCCAGGGATTTCTGCATTTTTCATCCATGCGCCGTTAACATACATGTAAAAATCGTCTTGTGGGCGCACTGACTTGTCGATGTTGTCAAACGTGATGCCAGATGTAAGTGCTTTTTCTACTGCAGCAGCAGTAGCTGTTTTTGCGACATCTGCAGCAGGCGTAACGACTGCCTTGTCATCACTACAAGCACTCAAGCCTGCAATTAATGAGGCGCATAGACCGCCAATAACCAATTTTCTCATGTTGTTTCCTTTGCTTGATGTAAAGAGCCCTTCAATGGGGCATTGCGATCAGTGTCGCTTAATTCAGTAATAACCCCTTTATCCAAAGGGAAAAGCTATTACTTTTATTGTGAATTGTATGTTAAAGCCTTATCCGTCTATAAAACAAGCCGCAAAGGGGCATTTTTAGCGTGTTTTTTGTGAGGATGTGTAACCAAAAATTACCTTAGCAGTGAAAAATGTTGGTGATTGATTTCTATTTGAGCGTGTAAGCAGCATAATAGCGCCAATATTTTTAGATTGAGTAATCATTGTGCGTTTAGACAAATTTATCTGTGAAAGTACCGAACTAACTCGGTCATTGGCCAAGAGAGCCTTGCACCGTGGTGATGTTACCTGTGATGGTGTTGTGGTAAAAAATTCAGGTTTTAAAGTACTACCACAAATGGCAGTGCATTTAGACGGTACGTTAATTAGCGTGATTGGCGAACGTTACATCATGTTAAATAAACCGGTAGACACCATCTGTTCAACCATTGATGAAGAATACCCATCAGTA
>NZ_PJAP01000077.1:0-1361 GCF_002836795.1 Shewanella sp. 11B5
AACAGACTTCACGCCAGAAATCGCGCACCGCATGGTGTAAAAACTCACTGTCGTCGAGGGTAAATTCGGACTCAAATAGTAATGATGACTCAAATGCCATGTCTGACAACACGCGTTGGCAAAAGGCGTGAATGGTAAAAATGGCCGCTTCATCTAACGACTTTAACGCTAAGTCTAAGCGTCTTAATGCAATAGGACGTTCATCTTCCGAGGTGTCTTGGTAAAGCTGTTCAATAAACTCATCATTGACGGCTAAGCCTAAAAAGCGTTTAAACGCTAAGTTAATCCGTTTACGAATTCGGTCTCTGAGTTCTTCTGTGGCGGCGTTGGTGAAGGTTACCACCAAAATTTGCTCACAACTTAGTGGCGCTTTACCACCATGGCCTAACAATAAACGTAAATACAAACCGGAAATAGTATAGGTTTTCCCTGTACCAGCACTGGCTTCAATTAAGCTGGAACCGCTAAACGGTAAGGTGAGGGCATTAAGCGGTGTCACGGTAATAGCGTCCATTAATGCGCTCCTAGTTTAGCTGCGTTGGCGATGAGTTGCGCTTGAATATCGACCGCGGTGCCACTGACAAAAGTGTCTAATTCTGCCAATTTATCTTTGTGATACTGGCTTAACATGGGTTGCAGCAAATGGATGGCCAATGCCCCAAACCTAGCTTCGCTAAAGTCTTCTGGGAAATGGAATAAACGCTGGTTATGTGGGTCGTGCCCTTCGCCGAACTGGTTTTGGCCATCATCCCATTTTTGCTGGGCTTTAAGCAGCTTTTCTTCATGGTCGCCATCGGTTTCAACATAGGCGAAAGCCGTTTTAGGCATAAAGCACAAGGGTTGAGTTTGCCCCTGAATAAAACCACTGATAAAACGCATGAGTTGTGCCTGCGCTTGTTCAGCAGTAATAGGTGCAAAGGCATGAAAATGGCCAATGTCGAGTAAGTAACTGAATTGATTTTTACCCATGCCTGAGGTGGACGAATTTGCCATGGCGTTGATGCATAAATGACGTAAATACACCCGAATAAAATCTCGTCCGTGGGCTGTGCCGGGGCGGTAATTGACTAAGCCTTTAGGCAAAATATCATCAATACGGCCGACAAGATTGACTCGCACGATGGACGAATGGGTTGTATCTGCTTGTGCTGGTAAACCCTGCACAGATAGAGCATGCGCTGGAAAATCCTGCATCGGTAAATCAAAGTTAAGATCCACATTCAGCGTGTGCATGGCTTGTTGGTCTTGTAAAAACTGCACCCGATTAATCAATGGCGATATATCGCGTAAATATTGGTTAATTAGCAAGTCGTCGAACGGCGCCATGGGCAATTCACCGCTGGTTTTGAGTTTGCTGAGTA
>NZ_PJAP01000078.1:0-1356 GCF_002836795.1 Shewanella sp. 11B5
GTTGTTCTGTTTTTTGTTCTACTGTACTTTCAGTTCTACGAAGGTATTTGCCGTTAGGGCCGCCTGATACGTCAACCGTGCCATCACCGTCTAAATCGATATCGTCTTGCAAATCAACCTTGTTAAAATACTCGTCACGACGTAATTCACGGTCTTGGTAAGATACGTTAGCAGCAGCACCGAAAGTACCGGCATCACCTAAATCCCAACTATTACCGATTGCGGCGGTAAAGTTTGGGGCAACATTTTCAGTTTTGTCTGCGTATTCACCGTCAAGGGTAATCGCAACTAGCGGCTCACTAAGTTCTAATGGGCGTACTGTCTGCATGTTAACTGTGCCACCTAAGGCACCTTCAATCATTTCAGGCGTTGGAGATTTAATCACTTCAACTGTTTTTAAGAAGCTAGCAGGGAAGTCATCTAAACTAATACCACCTCGCCCAGGACCTGCTGTTGAACGGCCATTAAGCAAAATGAGGTTTTCTGATACACCGCGGATCGTGACTGATTCGCCTACACCAAAATCAGATTCAATAGAAACACCTGTTATACGTTGCAATGCTTCTGCAATGTTGTTGTCTGGTAATTTACCAATATCTTCGGCAACGATAACATCGACAATTCGTTCGTCAGTTCGTTTAAGTAAGTTAGCCGCTTTTAAGCTGCCAAATATGCCTCGAACAGCAATAACTTCAATTTCACTTGCTTTAACTTTTTCTGCTTCAGTTTGTGCTGTTGGTTCTGCAGCTAATGCTGGCATGGTTAACATGGCTGTTAAAGTCGCGCCAAAAATGGTGATATTGTTGGCTTTGTTTTTAGCACCACTGAACATGGCGCTTATTTTATTCAACTTCATAATTCCCCCCAAAGAAATTGTTTGTTTTGGTATTACCAATGTTGTTGTTTTAATCAACAGATACATTTATATAACACGTTACCAACAATTGCAATTGATCATTACCAAATTAATTTATTTGTCTTACCAAATTGTGTCTCTTCAAATTTATACGATGATGTCTTTAATCTATCAGTCGTTATCCAGCAATGCTGTTGTACTCTGGCTTGTGACTATAGCGTTTAAAACAGAGATGCGTCACTTGAAGAGTGTAATATTTATGCTTATTTGTGATGAATGCTGGTTTTACAGAGCTAAAAATAACCAAGAGAATTGGTAATGTAAGTTTTTATATTGGTATTACAATTTGGCGACAGTTCATGTTGTAGCGGTGGTTAGTACGTCTAAAAAGTACCTTTTATAAGGTCGTTGGAGGTATTTAGATGGATATAGCTTGTTGAGATGTTAACTTGAAATTAATCTGAATCAAGGATGTTGTAGTGCGAAATTAACAGCGGCTA
>NZ_PJAP01000079.1:0-1356 GCF_002836795.1 Shewanella sp. 11B5
TTGTTCAACAGTCAATTCTGTTGAGCCATCCCACATTGATACCGCTCTAAAAATCGCATTTTTCAATTGGCGCACATTACCCGGCCATGCGTAGGTAAATAGGTAATCGCGACAACTTGCCGATATACGCCTTAAGGGACTCGATAACTGCTGACTATAATGCTCTAAAAACATCTCAGTTAATGGAATCACATCCACGCGACGCTCACGCAGTGATGGCATGTGATAACTTAAAACATGGATTCGATAATACAAATCTTCTCTAAACTCACCGGATTGGCAAAGTTCAGCTAAGTGTTTTTGGGTTGAGCAAATAATTCGTACATCGGCGCGCACTTCTTCATCGCCACCAATCCGTCTAAAAGTCCCGTCTTGTAATAAACGCAATAATTTAACTTGTGCGGTTTTGGACATCTCGGCTATTTCATCAAGAAACACCGTACCGCCTTTTGCTTCTTCAAACAGACCACGTTTAACGACTGTGCCATTACTGACAAAGCCAAACAGCTCTTCTTCAGCAACACTATCAGGCAAAGCGGCACAGTTAATCGCGATAAAAGGATGTTCGCGGCGCATGCTGGCGTCATGACTCGCACGAGCCATCAACTCTTTACCTGTTCCCGTTTCACCGGTGATGAGTAACGGTGCATCAAGTTGCGCCATACGTTTGGCTTGCTTGAGTATGTCTTTCATTTTGTCGCTGATAGCCAATACATTATCAAAGCCAGTAGTTTGATTTTGCAGGGCATTAAACTGTTTACCCACTCTAGCGGGTGATTTTAGCGAAATAACCGCACCCGCTAAAATGGTTTTATCATCATCATCGGGTAAGTAAATTGGCAGCATTTCAGCCAAATACTCGCTCGAGTTAATTTGTACTCGTGTGGCTTGCGCCAACACTGGTATTTCACTCATCCAACGAGCAAAGTTAAATCCTTGCACCCAATGATTAAGTGACTCACCCACCACTTCATGTTCAGCCATACCAAGCGTCAATAAAGCCGACTCATTGGCTATGCGGATCCGCCCTTTCGCGTCTGTTGAAAACACCGAATCGGGTAAGGTTTTAAGTAAGGTTTTTAGGGCGTAATGTTCTTGCTCTGACGGCATAAAAGATACGGTACGGACATCATGCACACTTTCGACTTTACGAATTTGTGGCATAAGCTCACGCAGGGTTTCGAAACTGATTTCTGCAAACTGCAAAAACAGGAAACCTTTATTACTGGCATCTATGGCAATTAAGTTAATACCATGTTTTTCAAGCACGACGAGGATGTCTTTCGCTAAACCCACGCGATCGATACAGCTGACTTCCAAACGCATAATGTAACGATTCCCTATTTATTAATGTTT
>NZ_PJAP01000080.1:0-1354 GCF_002836795.1 Shewanella sp. 11B5
GAAAAATATTTAGAGGCAGTATCAAAATAGGTTATTCATTTTTATAACAGTAGGTTAGCATTATACTTTAATGCTAAAGATATGAGCCTGATGCCTTGTTGATATACAATAGTCAGTATTAATTATCGCTGTTTGGTATAAGTAACCGATACTCGGAATGACAAACGCCTCTCAAATAACCCTTCGTGTTGTTACCTGCGTTGTATGGACTTACCGTAGATTAACGATTGATGTGCCAATATGTGATGTTAATAAAACACATGCCAAATTTGCAATTGCAGTCTCGAAATAAGCTGGCCGCTAATTATTTTTGCATCGATTACTCAGGGTTGAGGTTAGGTAGGATTAGCACTACGCTAGTGACTACTAAACTAAACCTGATATGTTAATGTTATTAAGTGTTATTGGAGTCGATAGATTGATAGAAATGAGGTCCATTATGGTGAGTAACACGATGGTAAATAACTAATGACAACGCCAGTAAGTGCTTCGTTGTATGCTGATCTTCGCCTAATTGACATTGGTATGGAATTGTTCGTTGAAATTCATTTTGCCAATGGTAAAACAGTGCAGTCACGTTCGAGCTTAATTGGTTATCAGGTTGGGCGGTTTATCTTGATTGAGTATCCCAATAAAGGTTTTTCTGAGGCTTATCAGCATATGCTAGTGAACGCTGAAATTGTGGTAAGGGCGATGACGAATAGCGGTTTTAAAGACATTGTTGCTTTTAAATCGACCATATTCTCTGTGGTTAATCAACCTATTAGAATGCTGTGCATTAGCGTGCCTAAAACTATCATCAAGAAAAAAGTCAGAGATCAGTTGCGGGTTAATATCGAGCAAGATGTGTTTATTATGCACAATGACAATAAAATCAGTGCAAAAATGCTCGACTTTTCTTCTACTGGCTGTTTGCTTACGGTAGACGCCAAAACGGTGAATATTGAACAAGGCGAAGAGATACATGTGGCTATCTCGATTAACACTGATCTTTCAGGGATTTTAACGGGTAGCATGGTTAAAGTTCAAAACATTGAAGGTGTATTGAATATTGGGGTGAAGTTTTCAGATGAGCATCCACAATTAAAAGATAATATTTTCAGTTACTTTTTAGTGAGTTCAACTAAAAAGCCGTGACCAAAAGAGAATCCTAGTAGTTGTTTTTGATTGTGACTCATTGTGCGAAAAAAAGATAAAAAAATGCGCATCAAAAGATACGCGAAAATTCACAAGCAAACTCGGTATTCCAGCTTTTATTATTAGACTATAGGCTGGCTAAAGGTCTGCTTACCTTTAGCCAGCTTTAAGCGTTATTATGGCTAGCTGTTAGTCTAAATAGTTTAAAATGCCTAAT
>NZ_PJAP01000081.1:0-1353 GCF_002836795.1 Shewanella sp. 11B5
GATTTCCATTAAGCCAACAACATCAGCATTCATGGCTACAAGCGCATTCACAATTTTAGTACGCTGTAACACCATTTCTTCTTCTATTAATGCACCACGGTTGCTGCCTGATGGATTAGCATCACCGCCAACGACGTCATTGAAGAAGTTCAACACGTTAAAGCTCGCCACGCGAATGTCACCCATATCTGCCACTGTAGGCGCATCGGTACGATCATTTACACGGATAAAATCGCCAGCAGAAATAAGGTTAGTAGGTAAGATGCGGTATGCGTTGTAGCTATAACCAATAACGCCTTCAAGGTTAGTGAGTTGATCGCCAACACGAATGTAACCAGTTTCAGCGTTAAAATCTGGGAAGTAAGGCACTTCGCCATCTTTCGCTTTGAAATCAGATTCAACAAATAACTGGTTTACTGCGTTAGCTTTAGCCAGTGCAATAGAATCTGCAGAGTTTGGCTCAAATACTTGAGTAGGTTTCATTAATGGCGCTTTATGTGACAACACCATATTGTTACGACGTCCGTCATAATCGTAGCTAAAGGTACGGGTAATTTTCATCTCACTGCCCGCATCTAATACCACTTTCATGCCTTCAACACGCTCTAATGCTTGCGTTAGGGTTTCGCCATCTGCAACATAAAATGCACTGGCTACAGGCACTTCACCTAATGCACCAACTTCAAGTTTTTGTTCGTCTTTAAGGTTAATCTGAGTCGAGCCGTAATACTCGTTTACTTTACCTTGCACACACACTTCAGTACCTGGCTGAATAGTGTCTGGAGCGGCTTCGTTCAAGAAGACAAAAATGCCGTCTGAAGTATAAGGTGAGTTGTCACCTTGCATGTCTTGAATAAAGAAACCTTTGTATAAACTGTCGCTTCTAGAAGTAACAATGCCTTTTACGGTCACTTCATTAGCCGACTCATAACTACCATCGGCAATTAATGGGCTTGAATCACCAGCGCCTTGAATGTCATAAATATTCGTTAGCGTTGCACCGTTACAAGTAAATGTACTTGGTTCTGGTGTAACAGCGGCGTCAAGCGAGCCCAAACCACTAAAGGTGTCTTTATCTAATGTGGCCCATTGGCTAGCATCATAAGTGGTGCTAGCGGTTAAGGAGTCTAATTTACGCTGAAATGTGGTGTCGAACCCCCAACCTGCTGGCGTTGGAATTTCACCAACAACATCAACCAACACACCGTCTTTTAATAGGCCGACAGCATCACCACCATTAAAGTACAAGTTACCAGTCATAGAGTCGGTTGAGGCTGGTAAGGTAATCGCTGCACTTGGGTGCAAAATGACTTTGACACTTTTTGCCGCAATAGTGTCAGTTAACTCCACCAT
>NZ_PJAP01000082.1:0-1348 GCF_002836795.1 Shewanella sp. 11B5
TTGGTGGCGTAACTAATTTCAACGTCCCAATCTTTGGGGAGAGTTCTTGCCATTTGCTTTCTGGCGAGTGCAGAATCGTCGCATATTAATATTGGAATGGTCATTGTTGCTGGTCTTCCTTATTTCGCCTTTAGGAAAAAAACACTCATTAATGCAACCGCGAGTGGAGCGAGGCGGATAGTTATTATTATAAGACTATTTACAGCGATTTTTTGTTCGTTAGCGCATTATACTTATTTGCTTACAATATTGATAACTTAGTTTTAACATTTCATTAAGTTGGTAACATTTGTCTAGCTGTTATCATATTGTCATCAATGTCATATCGATCTGGCATTACATTTAATACACAAGCATGAAGATTGGATGGTAATACCTATATCGATAATATATTAGGCTAACACTCAATGAATTTTGTTCAAAATAAAATGTGGCAATATTTTGACCAACGCCGATTATTTGTCATGTTATTACTATTCGCCAGATAGTCCAGATATGTTAGCCTGTAAACTGGACTGACCAGCAGCAGGGTGTTTCATGGAAAGAGAGTTAATTAAGTTAACAGTAGATAATGGCATTGCCCATGTTTGCTTAAATAGACCCAGTAAAATTAATGCACTTAATGTTGAAATGTTTACTGCAATTGATAATGTGATTAAACAACTCCGTGGTGATAAACGAGTTAATGCGGTTATTTTATCTGGCGCAGAAGGTAACTTTTGTTCTGGCTTAGATGTGAAGAGTGTCGCGAGTTCACCCACAAGTGCATTAAAGCTTTTATTCAAGTGGTTGCCTGGCAATGCAAATTTAGCCCAACGTGTGTCTTTGGGATGGCAGCGTTTGCCTGTTCCTGTCATTGCGGTTTTAGAAGGTTGTTGCTATGGCGGTGGGACTCAAATTGCATTGGGTGCTGATATTCGTATTGCTACGCCAAACTGTAAGTTGTCGATCATGGAAGCAAAGTGGGGGCTTGTGCCAGATATGGCTGGTTTGGTGGCATTAAGACAAATTATACCGAAAGACAAAGCGTTGATGCTGACCTATACCGCGGATATTTTAACTGCCGAGCAAGCGCTTGAGCTAGGTTTGGTAACTCAAATAAGTGATAACGCTTATGAGTGTGCCACGGCACTAGCCCAAAAAATAATCCGCACTTCCCCGGATGCTAATGCAGCCATTAAACGCAGCATCAATCAAAGTTGGACCGCCTCAGTGCGCAGCCTATTAGCCCGAGAATCACTAAGCCAAATGAGATTGTTGCTGGGTAAAAACCGTGTGATTGCAGCGATTAGACAAACTAAAAATCCTGATAAAGCCTATCGTTCTCGTCAATCTTGGTGGTAACGAT
>NZ_PJAP01000083.1:0-1348 GCF_002836795.1 Shewanella sp. 11B5
GACGATTAAAAAGTGAATATAACGTAGAAGCTATTTACGAAGGTATCAGTGTGAGTACCGCACGTTGGGTGTATTGCAAAGATGAGCGTAAATTAGAAGAGTTTCGTCGTAAATGTAGTCAAAATTTAGCCCTCGATGGCGGAAATAACTTGACCTATATTGCTCCAACAATGGTTAATCTAAATTTATCTATGGAACGCTACCCAGATGTTGAGTTTGCCAAAACACGCGAACATTAAATGTTAAGAAGTGTTTTACAGATATGTTAAAAAAGGTGGCTTTGCCGCCTTTTTTATTATTATTTTTAAGAGGGAATTAAGATGATTAAGGCTATTTTTAGACTATTTATTGTGAAACCCTGGCAAAGGTACATTTTATGGTGCGATGAGATGGGATTAACCCTAGAAAATAAACGTAGCTGTGTACCACGATTGAGTGAACCGACAAATGAAGCATCGATATCTGAGCCCGTCATAAAACAGAATGTTATTGGTAATAAAAAAGAGCGACATTATGATTGATACTCATGCCCATCTCGACATGTCAGAGTTCGATAATGATAGAACACAATTATTCGATGCCATGCATCACCATGGTATTAGCTCTGCTATTTTACCAGGAGTGTCAGTCGATCAATGGCAAAAGCAAATCCTAATAGCGCAGCAGTTTAATTGTTATTTCTCACTCGGTATTCATCCTTGGTATGTGCCGGATGATATTGATGCGGCTATTATTACACTTGAAGCAACGATACAACAATATAGCAAGAATAGGCGTTTGGTTGCTGTTGGGGAGTGTGGGCTGGATAAATTACATCATTGGTCAGATAAACAATTGTTGTTACTTGAGAAACAGTTATCACTTGCTCAAATTTATCAATTGCCCGTCATTTTACATGCCGTTAAAGCTCATCAAGAATTATTGTCATTGTTGGATCGTATTAAGCTATCTAAAGGCGGTGTTGTACATGGATTTTACGGCAACAGTGATATTGCGAAACGTTATATTTCGCTGGGTTTTAAATTAGGTATTGGTGCTTTAATACTCAATCCAAGTGCGAAAAAGCTTCGAGAAACAGTGGTTAATTTACCTTTAGAGCATTTTTTATTGGAAACGGATTCGCCAAGCATGCCACCTTTTGACCATCCTAAATCACGAAACACTCCTCTTATTCTGCCTCGAATTGTGTCCGAAATCGCATTTTTGAAGAAAAAGCCAACTGTTTGTATATTAGAACAGTTGAATAAAAATGCGTTGCAACTGTTTGAGCTTTAATTGTTTTTTAATGAACATAGAGACTTAAGTTGTTTTTAATGTCGTAAGGGTTTGAAATTAAACTTTAAAAACT
>NZ_PJAP01000084.1:0-1348 GCF_002836795.1 Shewanella sp. 11B5
TGCTGATTATTGATCAATGACATCATTTCACTATTCAATTTCGTTTATTTTTCGTACTCATCGATTAGAGTTTTTCATTTTTTGTTTATCTGTATTTCAAGCCTATACATAGCGCTATAATTGAATCAAAAAAACGGCCTACAGCGCGACTTAAAATTGATAAAAATCTAAAGTAATTAACGATTAGTTTATCGATTCAAGGAATCTTGATCGCAAGTGATTTATTGTTTCTTTGATGACTTAAAGGTCAAGCTAGGTATAAAGACTTATCGGACACATCACGAGGTTGATAATTTAACACTATGCGGCATATGAACAACAACATCATTTATCTCGGGTGGGTCAGTTTTTTTACTGATTTCGCTTCGTCTATGGTCACAACTCTAGTGCCTTTATATGTTGTTTATATCCTCAACGAAGGCGTCGACAAACTGGGCATTATTATCGCAGCGGCAAGCTTTATCTCTTATTTTTTCAGAATATTGTTTGGTTACCTAAGTGACCGTTTTACGCTAGTCAAACCTTTGGTCGTAAGCGGTTATTTAATCTCCGCACTTACCAAGCCAATGTTGGCATTGACGCAGGGTTACATAGGAGTAGCAATAATCCGTGGCGTGGAACGTGCGGGCAAAGCTGTCCGCAGCGCCCCCAAAGATGCATTAATCAGCGCCTACAGTGAAACGAATTACTCTGGCAAAACCTTTGGCTTTCACAAAACAATGGATATAGCTGGTGAGCTTGGCGGCGCTATCTGTATTTTCCTCATCCTCACGTGGTTTACACTGGATAAAGACAGCATTCGGCTAATATTCGCCGCCACGTTGATCCCTGGTCTCATTGCTAGCGCCATCGCGTTATTTTTGGTTAAAGATATTCCTACTTCAATTCAAGCCAAAAATGAAAAACGCAAAGCGGTAATCAACCAACAAGACATGCGCTTATTGCCTTTGATTATCATTTACTTTATTTCACTATTTTTTATCTTGAGTGATCAGTTTCTGATCATTAAAGTTAAACAAGCGGGTTATTCTGTTTCCATTATTCCTTTATTTATCATTATCCTGACGCTAACCCAAACCTTATTCAGTTATTATAGTGGTGTAATAACGGACAAAATTGGCAACCATAAAATGCTGTTAATTGCCTTTGTATTCGGCACCCTATCTCTCCTAGCCTTATGGCAAGAATATTTATGGCTGTGTTTTATTTTATTGGGAATGTTTACGGTTATGTCACTTAACGCAATCAGAGCCTACATATCTCAATATGCTATTAGCAAAGCTTTCGTTTATGGCATCTTCTATGGTGGTATTGCATTAACTAGCTCGCTCGGAGCTATTATTGTTGG
>NZ_PJAP01000085.1:0-1347 GCF_002836795.1 Shewanella sp. 11B5
CAAGCCTTAGGTGAGGTGGTGGGTATGACCGGCGATGGCATTAATGATGCTCCAGCGTTGGCTCTGGCTAATGTCGGCTTTGCCATAGGCACCGGAACAGACGTGGCGATTGAAAGTGCCGATATAACGCTAATGCGAGGATCGCTTCACGGTTTGGCAGATGCCATCGCGGTGAGTAAAGCTACGTTAGGCAACATTAGGCAAAATCTGGTCGGTGCGTTTATTTACAATATGGCGGGTATTCCGCTCGCTGCAGGGGTGTTATTTCCGGTATTTGGCGTATTGCTTAACCCAGTAGTTGCCGGTGCTGCAATGGCATTTTCATCATTAACCGTGGTGACCAATGCCAATCGTTTACGCTTTTTTACCCCTCAACAACACTAGGAGTGAATGATGCTATTAATTAACTTATTTTGTGTGGCATTGATTGCCCTTATCGTTTGGTGGTTTTGGTTATATAAACCCAAAGCCACCACTCATCAAGCAACAAACGCTATTGTGGTAAAAGACGGCGTTTACTCTCCGGCAAGGATAACTGTGCCGGCCAATACAGCGACACAATTAACCTTTTTACGACAGGACAAAGCCGGTTGCTCTGCCAGTTTGTTATTTCCTGACTTAGACATTAGCGAAGAGCTGCCTATGGACAAATCTGTGGTTATTTCGCTGCCAGCTCTAGCCAAAGGAGAGTATCCGTTTCATTGCCAAATGCAGATGTACAAAGGGGTATTACTAGTTGAGTAATCCTAAATAGCAGCAATGCTCGGCAAGCATCAGGGCAATCTTGATGCTTGCTATTGGGCTACATCAACCTTAAAAAAGAGTATCAACTGACTTTGTAATATGGCGAGTTAACATCTGTTTATTCAAGATGCTTACTTGCGTAATTGGTGATATTCTGACGATTCATTTACTACTGATTTTTCGATGACATCATGATACGACGTTTAATGGATTACTTTCGCTTAGTGTTGTTTATTTGTGGTGTCTTGATTGGTATTCAAGTCCCTGCGTTTGTCGAACAATACGGCCAACGACTTGAAGCTCATCAGCTTGAAGCTAAGCTCAGTTTGGCAGAATTTCAGCGCGATGCGGACCGTTTTTTTGCTGGAGATATCAGTAAACTTATCCGTCACTATCAACAAAATAACGATCCGGTTTTTAGTGCTGGTGGTGAAAGTATTGAGTCAATATACCAACGTTATACATCACTCACCGAAGCGTTGGGTCGTTTTAATCAACACAGTTATAGTCCTTATCAGCAAATAGCATTAGCCCCACAAAAAGACATTCAAGCTGAGGTCTGGCAGGCTTATAACCATGTAATTTTATTGAAACCAGAGGCGA
>NZ_PJAP01000086.1:0-1338 GCF_002836795.1 Shewanella sp. 11B5
TAACGATACTTTCTGAGTGTAATAATATATCGTTAACAATACTTGTTGAATATACTCATTCTCGGTAACCTAAGATTTTGATCTACAAGGAGGAGTCATGTTAGATCTATTGCCAGACTTATTTGATCACTACCCTGAACAATTGACGTTGTTGTCAAATCCATGGAAAGCATTTGGTGCAAAATCGATATTCTACGGTGAAGTCGTGACCGTTAAATGTTTTGAAGACAATTCAAAAGTAAAATCTGAATTAGCCAAAAAGGGTCACGGTAAAGTATTAGTTGTTGACGGTGGTGGCTCAACAAGACGAGCATTGCTTGGTGACATGATAGCCTTAAATGCATGCGATAATGGTTGGGAAGGTATTATCATCAATGGTTGTATTCGCGACGCTGGAACCATCAACACTATGCTAATTGGTGTGCAAGCTTTAGGCACTAATCCCATTAAAACAGACAAAAAAGACGTAGGTGAGGTCAATGTCACAATCGAGATTGCTGGCATCAGTATTTCTCCTGGAATGATGATCTACGCTGATTTAAATGGTGTTGCTGTCAGTAGGCAGGCACTGGATTTAGCTATTTTAGCTTAAAGTAGCGACAGACAAGGAAGCAAAAATGAAAGTAGTAAAGTGGTTGTTAGCGATAGTGCTAACCATAGTGGTCGGTATAACCGTCTACCTCACAATGTTTTTCGATTTAAATAATTTTAAACCGCAAATTGTTGATGCGGTAAAAAAACAAACTGGCCGTGACTTACAAATCAGCCAAGATTTAAGCTGGAGCGTGTTTCCATCTTTAGGCATCAAGCTCGGGGGCATTTCGTTATCGAACCCAAATGGGTTTACGCCCGCTTCGATGCTTGATGTTAATGAGGCCGTGGCCAATGTGGCGTTGATGCCATTGTTTAGCCAACAAATTGAAGTTGATTTATTAAAGCTAGATGGCTTAACACTTAACTTAGTCACTCAAAAAGACGGCAAGACTAGTTTTGATGGTTTGACTGCTGAAACATCGGCAGAAAAACCACAATCAACCTCAAGCAATTCAGAGGCAATGTCTTTACAGACGTTAGATATTGGCGGTATTGAACTTACCAATACGAATATCAATATTATTGATATGGCCAGCAATACGACTCAAACTTTCAGTCTAAAAAGTTTTACTTTAGGACAGTTCAGCCTAGGACAATTCGCTGATTTTGCTTACGAGTTTTCAGCGACACTGCCTGATATGCAGTTAGCGTCATCTGGACAAGGCAAAATTAAAGTCGACCAAGCATTACAGAATGTCACGATTAATGATTTTGACATGGTGCATAAAGCCCAAGGCGATAGTT
>NZ_PJAP01000373.1:0-8094 GCF_002836795.1 Shewanella sp. 11B5
AGTAATATTACCCAGCTTATTACCTTGGGGCGAGATGGCCGAAAAATTGCCAAATTAAAAGCAGGCACTATTGAAGTGGCAACGATGGCTGAAGCCGTTGCCAAAGCCGCTGAATTAGCATCGTCTGGTGACATAGTTTTATTGTCGCCAGCATGTGCCAGTTTAGATATGTATAAAAACTTTATGGCTCGCGGTGATGATTTTAGACAGTGTGTGGAGTCGTTAGCCGATGGCGAATAACGAGCAGCAACTTAGCTTGTTTAAACGGGGCCTTAATTGGACTTTGCCCTCGTTATTATCAGATGACCATACACCGGGTATGCCGTTATACGATCGTAGCTTTCTAGTCGCGATTGTCGGCTTAATGTGTTTTGGCTTTGTTATGGTGATGTCGGCTTCAATGCCTGAAGCGACCAAACTGACTGGCGACCCGTTTTATTTTATGTATCGCCATGTGCTTTACCTTGTTGGCTGCGTAGTGATTGCTTTCGTGGTACTTAAGTTCGAAGTCAGCTATTGGGAAAAAAACAGCGGCATGTTGATGCTAGCGGTATTGGTATTATTGATAGCAGTACTGTTTATCGGTACTTCGGTTAACGGTGCTCGTCGTTGGTTGTCTATCGGTCCTATTAGGATCCAAGTCGCCGAAATGGCCAAGTTTGTGTTTATTGTCTACATGGCAGGTTACCTAGTACGTCGTCATGGTGAGTTACGCGAAAACCGTAAAGGCTTCTATAAACCTATTGGGGTTTACGGTTTGTTTGCAGTATTGATTTTGTTACAGCCAGACCTCGGCACCGTGGTGGTGTTGTTTGTGTGTACGGTAAGCTTGTTGTTTTTGGCTGGCGCGCGCATTACAGATTTTATGGTATTGGTATTACTTGGCGTGGCGACCTTCGTATTGCTGGTGCTATTCGAGCCCTACCGTATGCGACGTGTGACCTCGTTTATGGATCCGTGGGAAGACCCATTTGGCAGTGGTTATCAGTTGACGCAATCCTTAATGGCTTATGGCAGAGGTGATTGGTTTGGTCAGGGGTTAGGCAACAGTATTCAGAAATTGGCTTATTTACCAGAGGCTCATACGGATTTTATCTTTGCTGTTATTGGTGAGGAGTTGGGGTTTACCGGTATTATTATAGTGTTATGCACGCTATTTTTTATTGCTATTCGCGCGATTAGATTGGGCAATTTATGTTTAAAAATGCAGCGTCCTTTTGAAAGTTATGTCGCCTATGGTGTCGGTATTTGGATTTGTTTTCAGACCGTAGTTAACGTGGGAGCCAGTATTGGTATGTTACCAACCAAAGGGTTAACCCTGCCGTTTATCAGCTATGGTGGCAGTAGCTTGTGGATTATGACTGCTGCGGTGATGTTGCTTGTTAGGATAGATCATGAACGTCGAGTTAGTTTGGTGCAAGCCGTACAAGGGAGAACCAGTTAATGAACAGTAATATTAGTAGTTCTCCTAAGATATTAATTATGGCTGGCGGCACTGGCGGTCATGTTTTTCCTGCACTTGCAGTGGCGAAGTATTTAGCTGAAAAAGGTTGGCAAATACGTTGGTTAGGTACTGCCGACCGGATGGAAGCCCGTTTAGTGCCTCAGCACGGATTTGATATTGAATTTATCGATATTAAAGGTGTGCGTGGTAATGGGCTTATGCGTAAGTTAGCGGCACCATTTAAAATTATCCGTTCAATTATTCAAGCCAAAGCGGTGATTGATGATTTTCAACCCGATGTGATTCTAGGCATGGGCGGATTCGCTAGCGGCCCGGGCGGCGTGGCCGGAAAATTATCAGGTATTCCTGTCGTGTTGCATGAGCAAAATGCGATTCCAGGATTAACCAATAAGTTGTTATCTAAGATTGCCAAAAAGGTATTGTGTGCATTCCCCAATACCTTTGCCAGTAACGTCGCTAATGTTGAAGTTGTGGGCAACCCTATTCGCCAAGAGCTGATTGAGTTAGGCGCACAAATTAAAACTCCGCAAGCCGATGCGTTAAGAGTACTGGTGGTGGGTGGCAGTTTAGGTGCCAAAGTATTGAATGATGTAATGCCTGCAGTAGTGGCTCATCTGAGCAAATATCATTCTCTGACAGTTTGGCATCAAGTGGGCAAAAATAATCAGGCAACAGTGAAAGCGAGTTATCAACAACTTGGTCAATCAGACAGTGTCAATGTTGCAGAATTTATTGATGATATGGAAGCCGCTTATCGTTGGGCTGATGTAGTGGTATGTCGCTCCGGTGCTCTTACTGTATCAGAGTTAGCAGCCGTAGGGTTACCGAGTATTTTAGTACCGTATCCTCATGCCGTGGATGATCATCAAACTGTAAATGCATCAGTACTTGTTGATGCTGGCGCAGGATTTTTATTACCACAAACCATTTTAAATGCAGATAACCTTGCTGAAAAATTGCAGTTATTTGCTGAAAATAGACAAGAACTAGCCCAAATGGGTCATAAGGCAAGAGGCGTAGCGGTATTAGATGCGACTCAACGAGTAGCAGATATTTGTGCCTCATTTGCGAGAAAGGGTTGAAATGACTAAGACAGAAAGATACGCACAGCTTCGTAGCATGATCCCTGAAATGAGACGGATCAAGCGCATTCATTTTGTTGGCATCGGTGGTGCCGGCATGGGTGGTATTGCGGAAGTGCTTGTGAACGAAGGCTATCAAATAAGCGGCTCAGATATCGCTATCAATAGCGTGACTGAACGTTTGGCGAGTCTTGGCGCAAAAATTATTATTGGCCATCAGGCCCAAAGTGTTGAGCAGGTAGATGTTGTTGTGGTTTCTACAGCCATTAACCCGCAAAATCCTGAGATTATTGCCGCTAAAGAATTACGTATTCCGATCGTGCGCCGTGCAGAGATGCTGGCTGAGTTAATGCGCTATCGTCATGGTGTTGCGATTGCCGGTACTCATGGTAAAACCACCACGACGAGCTTAATTGCCAGCGTATATGGTCAAGCCGACCGTGATCCAACATTTGTGATTGGTGGTTTACTTAATAGTGCAGGTACTAATGCTCGCTTAGGCACCAGCCGTTACCTTATTGCTGAAGCAGATGAAAGCGATGCAAGCTTTTTGCATTTGCAGCCGATGGTCAGTGTGATCACCAATATTGAAGCCGATCACATGGACACTTATGGTGGCGACTTTGAGAAATTGAAGACCACTTTCGTCGACTTTTTACATAATCTGCCATTTTATGGTGTGGCAGTGATGTGTATTGATGATGAAGTGATCCGCGAAATTATGCCACGTATTGGCCGCCAAGTTGTCACCTATGGTTTCAGTGAAGAGGCTGATGTTCAGGCAATTAATTTTGCACAAAATGGTCATCAGTCAAGCTTTACGGTTAAGCGTCATGGCAAAGATAATGTCGACATTGTACTTAATTTGCCAGGTGAACATAACGTTCTTAACGCTTTAGCCGCAATTGCTGTCGCCAGTGAAGATGACATTGATGATAGTGCGATTGTACAAGCACTTGCAGAGTTTGAAGGTATAGGTCGTCGTTTCCAACATTTAGGTGAATTTGAAACACCTAATGGCAGTGTAATGCTCGTGGACGACTACGGTCATCATCCAAGTGAAGTATTAGCAACGATTAAAGCAGCGAGAGCAGGTTGGCCAGACAAGCGTTTAGTGATGGCATACCAACCGCATCGTTATAGCCGTACGCGTGACTTATATGAAGACTTTGTCGATGTATTGTCACAGGTCGATTGTTTATTATTATTAGATGTTTATGCCGCGGGTGAAGCTCCGATCCCGGGAGCTGATGGACGGGCTTTATGCCGTTCAATTAGATTACGAGGTCAAATAGACCCTATTTTTATCGCCAGTCCAGATCAACTAGCGGCAGTATTACCTGATGTGTTGCAGCATGGGGATTTATTTATGACTCAAGGTGCAGGCAATATTGGGGCTTTATCGAAAGAATTAGCCCAGAGTAATTTGGGTTGTAAAGTGCTTGTAGAAGAGCAATAAAGTGATTGATTTTTCAGCAATTATTGTGTGTGAAAATCGAGCTTTAAACCTTATGAATTGGTCTATATAATGACCGATCTTTTGGAGTTAACTCCGGAACAACGTCAGAGGCGGATTTAAGGTGTCGTGGAGCGATAAAGGGCGGCAACTAAAACATAAATTAGCTCGTGTTAATTGGTATTTTTGCACTGGTGTAGTGTTTTTATCCTGTGTGCTTGGCACCGTAGTTTGGGGTTGTGTGCAACTACACGAGTTGTTAAATGATGCTGATGCATTACCTATTGAAGCGGTTGCTATTAAAGGTGAGCGAATTTATACCACCGATGACGAAATTAAAAATGCATTACAGTCATTGATGCAAAGTAGTTTTTTTAGCGCTGATGTGGTGGATGTACAAAAAGCATTAGAAGCATTGCCGTGGGTTTATCATGCATCAGTAAGACGAGAATGGCCGGCAAAGTTCAAGATCACCTTGCAAGAGCAACAAGCTGTAGCGCATTGGAATGAAGTGTCTTGGCTTAATATTAATGGTGAAGTTTTTGATGCGTTAGCGTATTCAGAGCATGATGCATTACCTAAATTATTTGGCCCAGAAGGGACAGAAATAGAAGTATTGACCAGTTACCAGCAGTTAGATGATTTATTGACAATAAACGAGTTTAAGTTGGCCAGTTTACGCTTAAGTCCACGCCATGCATGGCATGCCGTACTGGCTAACGGAATTGAAATTGAGCTTGGACGAGAAGATAAAATGTCACGGATACAACGCTTTATTAATGTGTATCCAACTTTGAAGCAAAGTGAAAAACCAGTTGCGACCGTTGATTTACGTTACGATACCGGGTTCGCCGTAGGTTGGGATGATTCAAAAAAGAGAGTCGACAATAAATGACCAAAAATCAGGAAAGAAACCTCATCGTGGGGTTAGATATAGGGACATCCAAGGTCGCAGTGATCATTGGTGAAGTATTACCTGATGGTGAGATTAGTGTCATTGGTTTAGGTAATCATCCTTCTCGAGGCATGGATAAAGGCGGCGTGAATGATCTCGACTCTATAGTGCGCAGCGTGCAACGGGCGTTAGATCAAGCAGAGTTAATGGCTGATTGTCAGGTTTCATCGGTGTACTTAAGTATTTCGGGTAAACATATTGCCTGCCAAAATGAAAATGGCATGGTGTCGATTAACGACGAAGAAGTAACTCAAGAAGATGTTGATAATGTAATCCATACCGCTCGCTCGGTTAAAATCCCGACAGAGCGTCGTATCTTGCATGTATTACCGCAAGAGTATTCAATCGACGTTCAAGACGGGATTAAGAGCCCAATTGGTATGTCAGGTATGCGTATGGAAGCCAAGGCTCATATTGTTACCTGTGCCAATGATATGGCAAAAAATATCACAAAGAGCGTGGAGCGTTGTGGTTTAAAAGTTGATGACTTAGTGTTTTCAGGTATCGCTTCTGCAGACTCAGTGCTCACAAATGATGAGAAAGATTTAGGCGTGTGTATTGTTGATATTGGTGGTGGCACAACCGATATTGCTGTATATACCAACGGCGCATTACGTCATTGTGCAGTTATTCCGGTAGCGGGTAACCAAGTCACAAGTGACATCGCCAAGATATTCAGAACACCGTTAACGCATGCTGAACAAATAAAAGTGCAGTTTGCCAGTGCCAGAAGTTCAACGGTAAGCCGTGAAGACAGTATTGAAGTGCCATCCGTTGGTGGCCGTCCTTCACGCAGCATGTCACGCCATACTCTGGCAGAAGTGGTAGAGCCAAGATATCAAGAATTGTTTGAGCTTGTTCTCAAGCAGTTACAAGATAGCGGTCTAGAAGATCAAATTGCAGCAGGGATTGTGCTTACTGGAGGAACGTCCTCGATATCGGGTGCCGTTGAAATTGCTGAAGCAACCTTTGGTATGCCTGTTCGTGTCGCATCACCGCTACCAGTAAAAGGGTTATACGAATATGTGGATCAACCTATTTATTCAACAGGAATAGGGTTGCTTCATTATGGCGCAAGGCGAGTCATCGAACGGCAGTTCGAACGACCTGAGCGCCAAGGGGTTACCAGCTTTTTGAATCGGGTCAAAAGTTGGTTTAAGGGTGAATTTTAATAACGCAGACAAATGGAGATCAGACAATGTTTGAGATCATGGATACACATTCAGACGAAGCGGTGATTAAAGTCATCGGCGTCGGTGGCGGCGGCGGAAACGCGGTCGAACATATGGTAAAACACAGCATCGAAGGTGTTGAATTTATCGTTACCAATACAGATGCACAAGCACTACGTAAATCAAGTGCTGGTTCAACTATTCAACTTGGCCGCGACGTGACTAAAGGTCTCGGTGCGGGCGCAAACCCAGATGTGGGTCGTCAAGCCGCTGAAGAAGACCGCGAGAATATTCGTGCTGCAATTAAAGGGTCTGACATGATCTTTATCGCTGCCGGCATGGGTGGTGGTACCGGTACTGGTGCTGCTCCTGTCGTGGCAGAAATTGCCCGTGAAGAAGGTATTCTAACCGTTGCAGTTGTGACCAAGCCTTTTCCTTTTGAAGGTAAAAAGCGCATGGCCTATGCAGAACTTGGTATTGCCGAGTTAGCTAAACATGTGGATTCGTTAATTACGATCCCCAATGAAAAGCTATTAAAAGTATTGGGTCGTGGTACTTCATTGCTTGATGCTTTTGCTGCAGCTAACAATGTATTACTTGGTGCTGTTCAAGGTATTGCTGAGCTAATTACTCGTCCTGGTCTAATCAACGTCGATTTCGCCGATGTGAAAACTGTTATGTCTGAAATGGGTAATGCCATGATGGGTACCGGTGTTGCTCGTGGTGATGATCGTGCTGAAGAAGCTGCAGAGGCTGCTGTGGCTAGCCCATTACTTGAAGATATCGACTTAGCCGGTGCGCGCGGTGTGTTAGTTAACATCACAGCAGGTATGGATATCACTATCGAAGAGCTTGAAACTGTGGGTAACCACGTTAAAGCTTATGCATCAGACAATGCCACTGTTGTAGTTGGTGCTGTCATTGATCCAGAAATGAGTGATGAATTACGTGTAACTGTTGTTGCTACAGGTATCGGTGCAGAGAAAAAGCCAGACATTCAATTAGTGTCTAAGCCTGTTGCTCGTCCAGAACCCGTTGTAATAGAGCCGCGTCCAGAACCTGTTGAAGATGTTATGACACAACAAAGTTACGCAGCACCTAAAGGCAATGCTGTTCCGCAGCCTCAACCTGTACAACGTACTGATGCTGACTATCTTGATATTCCAGCATTCTTGCGTAAGCAGGCTGATTAATACACGAATAAAACGTTATGTTTTTGCGTGACTAATGAGCGAAGTGTGCGAAAAAGGTTATTTTGCAAGCTGGTTTATACATTTACTCTGTGTTTGGCGTTTTTTTTGTGAAAAACCAAATTTATGGTAGCATGTTGTACCAGTTATGCATGATAGCGTAGGGCTATTTTTGCAACTATTTGTTTAATATTGATATTTATGGGCGACTGAATGATTTTTCAAAGAACTGTTCAAAAAATGGTGAAGAGCACTGGAGTCGGATTGCATTCCGGCAACAAAGTGACTCTATGCATTATGCCCGCACCAGTGAATACAGGGATTGTACTAAAGCGTACCGACCTTAGCCCAGCTGTGTCTATTCCAGCAAAAGCTGATATGGTTCGTGAAACCACAATGTGTACTGCCCTTGTAAACGATGCTGGTATTAGGATATCAACAATTGAGCATTTGTTTGCGGCACTTGCCGGCTTAGGCATCGATAATGCAATTATCGAAGTTGACGCACCAGAAATCCCGATTATGGATGGCAGTGCAAGCCCATTTGTGTTCTTACTGCAAAGTGCAGGAATTAAAGAACAAGCGGCAGCTAAAAAATACCTAAAAATCATCAAACCTGTGCGTGTTGAAGATGGCGATAAATGGGCTGAGTTAAAGCCTTTTAAAGGGTTTAGAGTTGATTTTAGAATTGACTTTGATCATCCAGAAATTGCTCGTAGTCAACAACACGTGGTGATGGACTTTTCGACCTCAGCGTTTGTGAAAGACATTAGT
>NZ_PJAP01000087.1:0-1336 GCF_002836795.1 Shewanella sp. 11B5
GTAGAAGCCCTTAAAATCAATACTCATAGCATATATGCACATAAATAACTCCTCCTAAGCCGCGTATTTCCAGCTGCAATAGCTGTTGAGCTAAAAGCCAGTAAAAAGAAAGGTAGACCAATTTTAAGAAGGTTCATCGAATGCTTCAAGCTAAGGAACAGTGATTAGCTAATGTCTGATTTATCTAATTAAACCAAGCATATGAGTGATACTAACAGTGAAAACATTAATCAAAGCAAAAACCTAGTTAGCACTTAATGCTGGGTACACTGAACCATTTGGTTGTGTATTGTGGCGTTAGCAAATCACGGCGCATTGACCACTTGTGCTCTATGCCTTGAGCTGCTAGAAACATCGTATCACTGCCATAGCGTTGGTTAATGTCATCTAGCGTATTCATCAAAGCGGGATTAGCCTTTGAAGGGTTAAATAAATCGAATTGGTTATGTTTTTCGCTAGCTAAATCGATAAGCCCTATACCGATTTTGTAATAATGTACGAACTCACGAAATAGCTTTGGTGCGGCCTCACTCATAGCTTTGGTTAGCTCAACAGTGCAGTTGGTTGGACATGGAAAATGTACAATAGCTTTATAGCTTACAGGCCGTTCATCATGGGGTGAATTACTGGCAAAAATCAGCAAGGTCTTGCAGTTTGAACCTTGCTTACGTGCTTTACTCGCTGCGATAGCAACATGCTTACTCAATGCTTGTAATAACGACGAATAATCTGTGATGCGCTCACCTACGCTTCTAGTCGAAAATATCTGCTTTTTATCTGCCCTCGACTCATCCCATATTTTACAGGCTTGGCCGTTAAGCTCACGAACGGTACGTTCTATTTCAATACTAAATTGCTTTCTTGCCAGTGTCGGCGGCATAGACGCAAGTTGAAACGCAGTACGGATATTCATTAATTCAAGCTTCTTACTTATTCGGCGGCCTATCCCCCATACATCCCCTACAGCAAGCTGCTTTAAAATAGCTATACGCTCTTGCTCATTACTAATGAAACAAACTCCTTTGTAGCCCTCAATCTTCTTAGCTGCATGGTTGGCTATTTTAGAAAGAGTAAGCGTTTCACCAATACCCACACAGACTGCTAGCCGCGCTTCTTTCCACACAGCACGGCGGATTAACTGGCCTTGCGTAAGGAGGCATTTGATAGCGGGATAGCAGTTTTTAAAAGAGAGGAAGCTTTCATCAATAGAGTAGACATGTTGCTCAGGGGCAAAGCGGCCAATGATATCCATCATTTTGCTAGATAAGTCAGCATAAAGTTCATAGTTTGAGGAACAGACAATAACACCACGTTTGGCGCATAAGGCTTTAACTTG
>NZ_PJAP01000088.1:0-1332 GCF_002836795.1 Shewanella sp. 11B5
AAATATAGACATACGAGAAAAAAACCAGTTTAGATCTTATTATCTATCTCGATTTACTTTGTACAGGGGCGATCATATCCATGTTCTACTGTTCATTTTTAAGAGGTTTACGCCTAGAATAAATAGAATATTGATAAAGTATAGACAATAAATAACATAGTCGACTTATTGGTAGCTGGTGTATAACACAAAAAGAATTCATACTAGAATCAAGCATGCTTAACAGATTAAAGGATCGAGATTGCCAGTATCAACAGCATTAGTACTAGGAGGTGGTGGGGCCAGGGCTGCATATCAAATTGGCGTATTAAAAGCGCTAGTGCAGTTTTACCCGCGCAATCATAATGTCCCATTTGATATTATTTGTGGTACATCTGCTGGTGCCATTAATGCAATATCGATAGCAACCCATGCATCTTGCTTCCATTTAGCCATAAAAAAACTGGATTGGGTGTGGCGTCATTTTGAAACCCATAAAGTCTATCGCACGTCTATCCCTCAAGTGTTGAGACATTTGGGACGAATGGCTATCAAAGGTCTTCAAGATGACAAAGTCAATACTGATGCAGGTAGCCTGCTGGATAATCAACCCTTACGAGAGTTGCTGAATAATCTTATCGATTTTAAAAGAATTGATCGTAATATTGGTAATGATGCACTCAAAGCTATCAGTATCGACTCCTCATGCTACAACAATTCACGTTCATATACTTTCTATCAAGGTAACGAACACATTGATGATTGGCAACGTGCTAGACGAGTCGGTATTCGCAGTTTATTAAATACTGAGCACTTACTTGCAAGCTCAGCTATTCCGATGGTATTCCCATCAATTAAACTTAATCAAGCCTATTATGGTGATGGGTCTGTCCATCAATTATCACCACTATCAAGCCCAATCCACCTTGGCGCTAATAAAATATTTGTGATTAATTTAGACAGCCCACACAAACACTTTCCCATCGAGTTTGAATATCACCCTAAAACAGCAACAATCGCCGGACATTTATTAGATACCATTTTTTCGGATACATTGAACAGCGATTTAGAGCGTCTGCAACGGGTCAACAACACCTTATCAATGATATCCCCACAAGACCGTGAAACCTTGAACTTACGCCATATCGATACTTTAGTGATGAAACCAAGTCAAGATTTAAGCCGAATTGCGGAACGGTTTTATGATGACATGCCTTTTGCAATCAAAACTTTATTGAAATTATTTGGTATTAACAGACAGTCTGACTCAAGTATTGTGTCATACTTATTATTCGAAAAAAGCTATACCACCACCTTGATTGATTTAGGCTATCAAGATGCAATGGATAGAAT
>NZ_PJAP01000089.1:0-1330 GCF_002836795.1 Shewanella sp. 11B5
ATGATACATGGCCTGCGATTGAAGGTTCAGCCATGATGGGTCCCAATGACTATGTCAATATTAATGGTGGCGAACGCCAACGTGCAGCTCTTTATGCCGAGTGGCAACAAACAATGAATACACGTTGGTGGCTGTCTGCAGGTGTTCGTTATGAATACGTATCAACCAGCACAGGTGAGGTTCAGCCTTATAACACCATGAGCATGATGGGCATGACCAATGTTAATGCCATAGCCGCAGATGAATTTAATGGCCTCTATCGAAAGCGCAATGACAATAACATCGATGCGACCCTTCTTGCTCGCTATCAACTCAGCGATACTGAAGTGATAGAGCTTGGTTTAGCCCAAAAGAACCGCGCACCCAATTTATATGAGCGATACAGTTGGGGCCAAAGCACCATGGCCACAACGATGATTGGCTGGTATGGCGATGCAAACGGCTACATAGGCAACCCAGACCTTAGTGCAGAAACTGCACATACATTGAGTATGGCTTACAAGCTAGTACAAGATGATGTAGCATTTAGTGCAACAGCTTGGTACAGCAGCATTAGCGATTTTATTGATGCCAATGTGGTCAGCAGCTTTAATCGCACAAGCATCGATAGTAATAGTCGTCATATTTTACAGTTTACAAATGTGGACGCTAACTTGTTTGGTGCACGCATTGATGCTGAATATCAACTAGCAGACAACGACACGGGTAAATGGCTCATTAACGCTAACATCAACGCAACGCGCGGCGAAAGAGATGACAACGACCAACCGCTGTATCAAATAAAACCTTTGCAAACAGAGCTAGCTTTGCAACAGCAGCTAGGTGATTGGCAAAATAGTATCAGTTGGCAATGGGTTGCAAGTAAAGATCGCGTGGATGAACAGCGTTTAGAAAACACAACTGACAGTTACTCACTGCTTAATTTAAGCAGCAGTATCCAATGGCATGATGCCACAATGACAATTGCAGTGAAAAATCTACTGGATGAGTATTATCAACTGCCTCTAGGCGGTGTCAGTATCGCTGATTATAAAGCTGACAGCAGTAACGGTTTTCAACAAATAGCCGGTGCGGGTCGCTCACTGGAACTCAATGTCAGTTACGCGTTCTAGTTAATCTTCTATAAGTAATAAAGCCGATACCCAGTAATATTTACCACATTATTGGCTAACCTAAAACAGCTGTTCAGCTGATGTTAAGACAGAAAAAAGCCTCTACATTGCTGTAGATGCTTTTTTCTTATTTGGCGGAGCGAACGCTGATGTTGAAACAGTTAACCAGCTACCTCCGGCGTGACAGGCTGGTTTCCATTGTTCTGCGATGGAATAAT
>NZ_PJAP01000090.1:0-1319 GCF_002836795.1 Shewanella sp. 11B5
AATTACTGCACTAACGAAAGAGAATGTCCCTAAAGCAGTTGCACAAGTTGTCGCTAAAATGAGTACATTATTCTCTGCGTTAGACATTGCACAAATTGCTCAAATCGAGAATAAGTCAGTTGAGCTGGTATCAGAAACTTACTTCAAACTCGGTGCTAAAGTTGAATTACATTGGTTCTTAGAACAAATCAGTGCTCAACCTGTAGCTAACCATTGGCAAGCACTTGCTCGTGCTGCATTCAGAGAAGAACTTGATTGGCAACAACGTGCATTAAGTTCTGCAGTATTACGTACTTGTACGGATACTTGCGATGCAGATAGTGTTATTAATCAATGGATTACATTAAACAAACCATTGCTTGAAAGATGGTATCACATGTTAGCGGACTTCAAGGTTTCTCAAACCCATGAATTTGCTAAGTTCTCAGTCGCCTTAAGAGAACTGAACTTGCTGATTTTGCATTGCGAAGGTCAGAAGTAGTTTTTATAATGTGAATAAGCCCTGGCAATTGCTGGGGTTTTTTTTAGGTCTAGGAGAAAACATGTTTTACAAACTCGCGCAAAAAGTAATGTTTCAGATGGACCCTGAGTTAGCCCACAATATCGCGATTGGCAGTTTGAAAATGACCGGAAACAATCTGTTGAATTGTTTTTATCGTCAACAGGTTAAATCTTCCCCAGTAACCTGTATGGGACTGACGTTCCCCAATCCTGTCGGTTTAGCAGCAGGATTAGATAAAGACGGCGAGTCAATTGATGCTTTTCATGCGATGGGTTTTGGCCATGTTGAAGTAGGGACAGTAACACCACGCCCGCAAGCTGGTAACGATCAACCTCGTTTATTTCGATTAAAACCTGCCAAAGGCATTATTAATCGTATGGGCTTTAATAATAAAGGTGTCGATAATCTGGTTCGTAATTTAATGGCCAAAAAGTCTGACATTATGGTTGGCGTGAACATAGGTAAAAATAAAGACACTCCAGTAGAGCAGGGTAAAGATGACTACCTAATTTGTATGGAAAAGGTTTATCAATATGCGAGCTATATTGCAGTTAATATTTCCTCTCCTAACACTCCTGGTTTACGTTCAATGCAATACGGTGAGTTACTTGATGACTTACTTAGCTCAATTAAAGCCAAACAAACTGAATTAGCCGCTAAACATGGTAAATATGTCCCTGTTGCGCTAAAAATTGCTCCTGATTTAACCTCAGAAGAAATCAGCGCGATAGCTGACTCATTGATGAGTAATCAGTTTGATGGTGTTATCGCGACCAACACCACCTTAAGCCGAGATACTGTTACTGGTTTAAAACAT
>NZ_PJAP01000091.1:0-1318 GCF_002836795.1 Shewanella sp. 11B5
TATCTAGTAACTAAACATATTATACGTTACTCATTTTTATCACGCTTTATAACATTGTTATTTCAAGGATGTTTCATGCAGTTATGGCAAAAATTCACCGTCTTATCTTCGCTAATCTTGTTCCCATTCGCGGCCTCAGCAGTACCAGTCACAGATGAAGTCGATATCGGCGGTGCAGTACGCGTAAACTACGGTTGGAAAGATTACGACAACAACTCCAAGCTTGAGTTTGAACTGTTCCGTGCTGACGTTAACTATAAGAGCAAAGATGGCCTTTTTGCCTCAGCTCAGTATCGTTGGTATGAAAACATGGACGTAGTTCATCATGCCTACATGGGTTATCAATTTGATGAAGCCCAATCAGTGCAAGTGGGTGTAACCCAAGTGCCATTTGGTTTATTGCCTTATGCAGCCCATTCATTTTGGTTCGGCGCAACTTATTATCTTGGCTTTGAAGATGATTATGATGCCGGTATCCATTACAAAAATGAACAAGATGGTTGGCGTTACGATTTAGCTTATTTTGTTAATGACGAAATTGGCGACGGTTCTAATTATGATCGTTACTCATTTGATGCGGCCACAACAGCCGATTCACCATATGAAGAGGCAGGACAAATCAACGCTCGAGTTGAGCGAGAATTTACTTCTGGTGAAGTCACTCATAAGTTAGGTGGTTCATTACAATACAGCCAATTAGATTTTATGGCTGATGCAGCTACCGTAGTGGGTGAAGACACCAATGGTCTTGCCGCTGCAGCGCATTGGCAACTTGACTGGAAAAAATGGCAATTACAATTACAATATATTCATTATGACTATGATATAGACAACAGTGAACGTATTGCGCTAAGTGCATTTCAATATCCATTTGAAATTGCTGCTGAAGCCGATGTTGCTACCGTTAACATTGCTAAATCGGTTGACGTTGATTGGGGACCAATCACTAATTTGAATTTTTACAACGATTACAGCCAAGTGATGGCATCGGGTCAAGGTCTTGATGATTCTATCCAGAATGTGACTGGTGTAGCCATCACTGCAGGTAAATTTTATTCTTATGTAGATTGGATTGCCGGTAAAAATATGTGGTTTGTTGATGGTGCAGGCGTTGGTATCAATAACGGTGATACATCATGGCATTCACGTTTGAACATCAATATCGGTTTTTACTTCTAATCACTTTTGATCTGAATAAAGCAGTACTACGTACAGTCCTGTGATACCTAATTAGGCATCGATAAATTCGTTTATCGGTGCCTATTTTTATCTATTCTTATAAACTTTGAGTAAAGGACAAATTAACAATGATTAAATA
>NZ_PJAP01000092.1:0-1318 GCF_002836795.1 Shewanella sp. 11B5
TATAACCCAATTTATCACCACAGTCGTGCGACTTACCGGTCATGTTAAAGGCTTCTACGGTATCTTGCTCAATCAACATATCAATAGCATCTGTTAACTGAATTTCATCACCTGCACCCGCTGGTGTTTTGGCTAATAGAGCCCAGATTTTCTCTGATAACACATAACGGCCAACAACCGCTAAATTAGACGGCGCTTCACCGACATCAGGTTTTTCAACCATTCTTTTAATCTTAGCTGAATCACCCGGTGTTATCTCAACACCATTACAATCGGCAATGCCGTATTTATTAACATCACATTCTGGTACTGGAGCAACCATAATCTGGCTAGCAAAAGAGGCCTTATAACGGGCAATCATCGCAGCTAAGTTTTCTGTTTTTTGATTCGCGGTATATTCATCTAAAATAACGTCAGGTAACACTACAGCAAACGGACTATTACCAATACAAGGATAAGCACATAACACTGCATGGCCCAAACCTTTGGCTTCACCTTGACGCACATGCATAATGGATACATCTTTAGGACAGATCGCTTTTACTTCATCCAAGAGCTGACGTTTTACTCGCTTCTCTAAGGTAGACTCAAGTTCAAAAGATTTATCAAAATGGTTTTCAATCGCATTTTTACTGGCATGGGTGACCAACACAATATCTTTAATACCTGCAGCTATACACTCATTAACAATATATTGAATTAACGGCTTATCAACTAACGGTAACATTTCTTTTGGGATAGCTTTGGTGGCGGGTAACATGCGAGTACCCAAGCCTGCTACTGGAATAACAACTTTCATAATGTATCCTTACAACGAAGGCGAGCCATAACTAAAAAAAATGATTTATAAAATAAATCATACCTTGCGCTTTAACCATTTAAGGATTATCCATACATGAGCTAATGCCCAATTATAGGTGATAAACAGAATAATAAAACCCATAAACATCCACCAGTCAGGCATATCGTTAAACTCACCAATAAGACCTAGTACAGATAAAAAAATTGACAAAGAAGTGATACGAAGTAAAGTTTGTTTACGATTGTAACCAGCGCGCTCGAAAATATGGTGTAAATGATCACGATCAGGTTTAAATGGAGAGTCTCCTTTTTTGACTCTACGATACATAATGGCGGCCATATCCATTAGTGGGATGGCGATAAGGTACAAAGCAGTTACAGGAGAAAAAGCTGTAGAATTTTGAATCACACTATCATGCAACCCTGAAGATTGTGTACCAAGAACTAATAACCATACGACAGTAAGGCCGATCAACATACTACCGGCATCTCCCATAAAAATTTTTGGTACTGAAGC
>NZ_PJAP01000093.1:0-1311 GCF_002836795.1 Shewanella sp. 11B5
CGAAATGGATTTTTGGGGGGGTGGCGGTAATGAAATAGTTTCTAATTCAGCCCATCCACGTATCCGTCATGCATTTGTTAAATATAAAGATTTAACGGTTGGTCAAACGTGGTCAACGTTTATGAATACAAGTGCTATTCCTGAGTCCGCTGATTTTGCTGGTGCAACTACCGGCTTAGTGTTCATTCGCCAGGGCCAAATTCGCTATAACATGGGTAATTTTCAAGTAGCAATTGAAAATCCAGAAAGCTGGGGTGGTGATACCGCTAATGACAGCGTACCGGATGTTATTGCTCGATATAATATTGAAGGGGACTGGGGCAGTATTTCTGTTTCGGGTCTCGCACGTCAATTAAATACCAGTTTAGGAAATAGTGAATCCGCTTTTGGTGCCTCAATTGCCGGTCGAATTAACACCACGGGTAAGGATGATATCCGTTTCCAATTTCATAAAGGTGAACTAGGTCGCTATGTTGGCGTTGCTGCTGTTAAAGATCTTTATGGTGAAGAAGTGGAAGATTTAACCTCTGTACTTGTTGCTTACCGCCATTTTTGGACTGAATCTTTACGCTCAACTGTTTTGTACGGAAAAGTCGAAGGTGATGTTTCAAATCGAGAACGTACACAGTGGGGAGTTAATCTGTTTCAAGACTTAACGAAGGAACTCACGGTAGGTTTTGAAGTCGGTAACTTTTCTCTTGATGAGCTAGATAAAAATTCTAACTACATACAAGCAACCATGAGATACGCACTGTGATCTCGTTATCAATTCTACTGTTTAAATTTACGTAACTTTCCCAAGCTTTGTTGCGTTTTCGAGGGGGGTTTCCCCCTCTATTTTTTAACATAATAGTTGTGACAGAATTTTATCCCCACTTGAATTTAGGAGGTTGAGTATGACTGCGTCAATACTCAATATAGAGCAAATATCACTGGCGTTTGGTGGTGTGAAAGCCCTTACTGATGTTAGCTTTTCAGTAAAAAAAGGCTCAGTTTTTTCCATTATAGGGCCAAATGGAGCGGGTAAAACTTCAATGCTCAATTGCATTTCGGGGCGCTATCGTCCTAATAGTGGAAAAATAATCTTTGATGGTAAAAATGTTACCGATTTACGCCCCAATGACCGTGCCGATCTTGGTATGGGACGTACTTTTCAAAATTTAGCCTTATTTGGGCATATGTCGGTATTAGACAATATTATGGTTGGTCGTCATCACCTGCTAAAAAATAATTGGCTTACAGGACCTTTATATTGGGTGTCTGGTGCACAAAAAGAAGAGTTAGCACATCGTCGTAAAGTGGAAGAGATTA
>NZ_PJAP01000094.1:0-1308 GCF_002836795.1 Shewanella sp. 11B5
AAGCTGGCAGAACTCTTTAGAAAAGCTTAAGCAACTGCCGATTATTCGCCAAGGTGACCGAGTTTATACCCTGGACAGTTTAGCTGAAGCAACTGTGGTGCCTCGATTTGATACTATCCGTCATTTTAATCGCCAAACGGCTTTATCCATTGGTGCAAATCTTGAAGATATCACAACCGAAGAAGCACAAACCAAAATTACTCAGGTGATGGACTCGGTGAACTTCCCTTACGGGTACGGTTACTCGTTACGCGGTGGTTTTGAGCGCCAGGATGAAGACCAGTCCATCATGGCGGTAAATATGATCTTGGCTATCGCAATGATTTATATCGTCATGGCGGCGTTATTTGAGTCACTGCTGCTACCTACTGCTATTATCACTTCGATTATGTTCTCAATTACGGGTGTGTTCTGGGCATTGTGGCTAACAGGCACGCCAATGTCGGTAATGTCGATGATTGGCATACTTATTTTAATGGGCATTGTGGTTAATAACGGTATTGTACTGGTAGACCAAATTAATCAGATGACACCCGATTTGGATAAGCTAAGTGATACCATCATTAGCGTGTGTATTACTCGTTTACGTCCGGTATTAATGACGGTTGCAACCACAGTGCTGGGATTAGTGCCATTAGCCATGGGAGATACTCAGATAGGCGGTGGTGGGCCGCCGTATTCGCCAATGGCCATTGCCATTATTGGTGGGTTAACCTTTTCAACTGTCACCAGTTTGTACTTGGTACCATTATGCTATCAAGCGCTATATCTCGTGCGCCATAAAGCCGCAATTAGATTAGGGGTAGCCAATACATTTGCCCAAAAACTGTTGCCTTGGACCAAATAGTCCCGCACTTCAGTTCTGCTAGCGCTTCGTCATACTGACGAAGCGCGGTTTTATTAGACCAGATGTTAATTTAACCTGAACTCGGGATAATAAACGCCTTTCAAACAGCCCTTTGTCCTGCTAACTGTGTTGAATCGACTTACAATAGGTAGCTATTGACGCGTCAATTCGCCTTATTAGCATAACAAATGACAAGCTTGAAAGTGAACTGGGTTAACATGCTGATTTTAAATAGCTAAGTTCATCCCTTATCCCGAGTTCAGGTTAGTTTAGTAGAAATTATTGCGCCATAAGTGATCAACTTGTTACGCTAGGCAGTATTAATAACAATAACATAATTGCTATTACAGCAATGAGGGAGCGTCATGAAACTCACATTTCAACGTCACATCATCGGACTCAGTGCATTAGCTATGCTTGCATTAGCTCAAACATCAGCCATTGCTGATGATAAGTTCAGC
>NZ_PJAP01000095.1:0-1300 GCF_002836795.1 Shewanella sp. 11B5
AACTTATTAGAAGTTCAATTAAGATATTAGTGACCGCAGGCCATATCTTAAACTAACAGCTGATATTTTCACTGCGTAGTTCTATCTGGTCACTGAACAATGGGAGGTCACAAATGAGCTACCATCAAGGCACGTTATGCAAACCATTTAAAAAGTCATCGCGAATAAGCGACTAATGTTGGACTCGTTTTCGCTTCGCTACATATGCTAACAGACTAACTATTACATACTCCATAGCGGAGCAAGTGCCAAAAGGATTTTGAATGCAAAGGAATGGTTTACTCGTTATTGCTGGCTGCTTAAGCATCTTTGCTGCCTTGCTACACATCAGTTGTATATTTGGCGGCCAAGACTGGTACCTCTTTTTTGGTGCTGGTGAACAAATGGCTAAAATGGCTGCTGCCGGTGATATTTATCCTACCATTGTCACATTAATTATCGCTGCTGTTCTTTGTGTTTGGGGGCTTTACGCATTTTCGGGCGCGGGCTTAATTGTTAAGTTACCGTTTCTAAAAATATGTTTAGTGTTAATCACTGCTGTATACCTAATTCGTGGAGTGGCGGGGTTAATTGTGCCTTTTTTCACGTCATCACCCGATATCCATCAAAACTCTATGGCTTTTTGGTTAGTGAGCTCAACAGTTTGTTGCATCTATGGTATTTACTATTTATTTGGAACAAAGCAGTTATGGCGCTAGTTTTTCAAGAGCACATAACAAGCCTCTATTTATAACAGGAAAACCATCATGGCTTTTAATGACTTATTTAGATTGAGTTCTCACGCGGTCATAACCAATACAGTAGGGGAAGTCTTGCTGTTAAAAGCCACTTATGGTGACAAACATTGGGGTTTGCCGGGTGGTGGGCTTGACCCTAATGAAACAATTCATCAAGCATTACAGCGTGAATGTTTTGAAGAGTTGGGCTGTGAGGTAGATGTGCAATATCTGTCTGGAGTGTATTTTCACAGTGCGTATCAATCGCAAGCGTTTATCTTTCGTTGCGAGTTACCCAAAGGTGCCCAAATAAGTTTAAGCGATGAACACAGCGAGTACGCTTTCGTTGCTGTTACTGAATTATCTAACATTCAGCAACAGCGAGTAAGCGAATGTTTAGCATTCAGTGGTGTGGTTCGCAGCGCGGCTTTCTAAGGCGGCTTTATGCCATGTGGTTAACATTTGCATAATATCAACAGAATCACTGACCTGTACCAAAGGTCTAGGTACTGTGTATTGCTTAGTGTCTAATGCGTTAAGCACAGCTTCTACTTGATAGTAAAACCCATTGCCTTTAGCTTCAA
>NZ_PJAP01000096.1:0-1299 GCF_002836795.1 Shewanella sp. 11B5
TATTCGCGTAGAAGCAGGTGACGGCGGAAGCGGTTGCGTGAGTTTTAGACGCGAAAAATATGTACCAGATGGTGGTCCAGACGGTGGTGACGGCGGAGATGGCGGCAGTGTATACCTGCAAGCTAACGAAAACTTGAACACGCTGATTGATTATCGTTTTACTCGTTTCCATATGGCTGAACGTGGCACCAATGGCCGTGGTCGTGATTGTACCGGGCATGGCGGTAGTGATTTGGTTCTGCAAGTACCAGTAGGTACTCGTGCTATCGATCAAGAAACAGAAGAGTCACTTGGCGATCTTACTGTAAATGGACAAAAGCTTCTTGTTGCTAAAGGTGGTTTCCACGGTTTAGGTAACACCCGTTTTAAAAGTAGTACTAACCGTGCTCCGCGCCAAAAAACATTAGGTACCCCAGGTGAAGTACGCTCAATTAAACTTGAGTTATTGTTACTTGCTGATGTGGGTTTATTAGGGATGCCAAACGCAGGTAAATCAACCTTTATCCGTTCAGTATCACGTGCTACGCCTAAAGTTGCTGATTATCCGTTTACGACTTTGGTGCCAAACCTTGGTGTGGTTAATCCGCGTCCAGGCCAAAGCTTTGTTATTGCCGATATTCCAGGTCTAATTGAAGGTGCTGCTGAAGGTGCTGGCTTAGGTATTCGTTTCTTAAAGCATCTTGAACGCTGCCGTATGTTGTTACACATTATCGATATCGAACCTATTGATGGCGTAGACCCAGTTTATTCTGCTCGTGCAATTGTCGGTGAACTTGAGAAATACTCTCCAAAGCTAGCGGCAAAACCGCGTTGGTTAGTATTTAATAAAACCGATTTACTGCTAGATGAAGAGATACAAGCTAAAATTGATCGTATTGTCAAAGAGTTAGATTGGCAAGGTGATGTTTATACTATGTCAGCTTACAATCGAACTGGTACTGAAGAGTTAAGCATCAAGATGCTTGACTACATTAGAAGTTTACCAGCTATTGTGGAAGAAATTACCGCAGATGCTGATGTTGAATTCAAATGGGATAATTATCATAGCGCTGAAGATGAAAACGCTAATGAAAATTATGATGATGACTTTGACGAAGATTTTGATGATGATGACTATGATGTAGAAGTTATATATCAGCGTTAAAGAACTCATTTGAGGACATCGTGTACGAAGATAGCCAAAATGAAATTACCCGCCTTGTAGTGCGCTGTGCGCAGCTATTACTGGCATATGGTGCTGAGTCTGATCTCGTTGAAGAGATTAGTCAGCGCCTTGGTAAAGCGCTCGGTATTGCTAGC